>JABFRW010000178.1 GCA_013140805.1 Candidatus Eisenbacteria bacterium | reverse complement strand
AGGTAGGCCTCGAGGGTGCCGTGATAGTCGAGGTGGTCGTGGCTCAGGTTCGTGAACACCGCGGCGGCCAGCTCGAGTCCGTAGGCGCGACGAGGGCGCGCGCGCCGTCGTCGCGCAGCGTCGCGAGCGATTCGTAGATCGCGATCGCATCCGGAGTGGTGAGCGCCGAGGCGCGGACCTGATCGCGAAAACGCACTCCGGTGGTGCCGATCACGCCGGCGGCGATGCCCGCATGTTCGAGCATCGCCATCGCGAGGTAGGTGGTGGTGGTCTTGCCGTTGGTTCCCGTCACGGCGATCACGTCGAGGGTCGTGGCGGGATCCGCGGTGAAGCGTCGGGCGGCGAGCGCGAGCGCGATGCGCGGATCCTCGACTTCGATACGTGCCGTGGCGCTCATCGGAGGCCATGCGGTTCCGCGCCGCGCGACCACCGCCGCCGCCCCCGCCCGCTCGGCGTCGCGGACGAATGCGCTCCCGTCCGCGTTCGCACCGGCGAGCGCGAAGAAAGCGTCACCGGGCCGCACGCGGCGAGAGTCGAGCGCAAGTCCGGTGATCTCGACGTCGAGCGTACCCGAGAGCGCCGTGCCGCCGGCCGGATCGAGCAGCGCACGCAGGGTCACCGCGCAGTTCCGATCCCGTGACCGCGCGCGGCAGCCGCGCGGGCGAGCACCACGGAGCGGGTCGTGCGACCGCCGAGTTGCCCGGAGAGAGTCGCGTCGGGACGTTTCGCTTCGGCGTCCGCGGCGTCGCGACGCGACGGTGCACCGGGCGCGCAGTAAAGAACGCAGGGGCGTTCGATCGGCAGCGATGCTCCGGCGGGCGGCTCCTGACGCACCACGTTTCCATGCCCGACCAGCCTCACCGCCACCTGGCGACGCGTCAGCTCGCGCAACGCCTCTCGAATCGGACGTCCGACCAGATCCGGCAGCGTGCGCCCGAGCGAGTCGTCGGACGCGGCGAGCCACACCGTCACGCGCGAACCGCGTTCGGTCGCGACCCCCGCGGCGGGTTCCTGCCCCAGCACCCGCGGTCCGGCGCCTTGAAACGCAGCGCGCAGTCCGTAGTCGGCCAGCCGCGACTCGGCGACACGGCGCGGCAGCAGTCGCAGATCCGGCACCGTGACGGGCGCCGGTGCCGGAGGGCGCGCGGCGACCAGCGCGGTGCCCGACTGCATCGGAGCGCTCGGCAAGCCGCGCCAGTCGAGCAGCACCTGTCGGAACACCGGAGCCGCGACCTCGCCGCCGTAGTAGTGGCGACCGCGCGGCTCGTCGATCACGACCACTCCGACGAGGGTCGGTGCATCGGCCGGCGCGAAGCCGGCGAATGAAGACAGATACATGCCCTTTCCGTAGCCCCCGACCGACGCGTCGTATTTCTGGGCGGTGCCGGTTTTGCCCGCCACTCGCAGTCCTGGCACCTGGGCAGCCCTCGCGGTGCCGCTGTCGACGACCGCCGCCATCATGTCGCGGACCTGATCGGTGGTGTGCTCGGAGAATACGCGCTGCGCGGCTTCGGGCGTCTCGCGCCACACCACGGCTCCGCCGGGTCCTCGTACCTCACGGACCAGCCGCGGTCGCATCAACACGCCACCATTCGCGATCGCGGCGTAGCCCATCACGAGCTGCAGAGGCGTCACCGAGAGTTCGTGACCGATCGCGACGGTCGGCGCCGAGCGCAGCGACCAGTGATCCGGCGTGCGCAGGCGTCCACCGGCCTCGCCGGGAAACGTGATGCCGGTGATGCTTCCGAAACCCAGCGCGCTCACGTAGCGGTAGAGGCGCTCGTCGCCGAGCATCAGCCCTACTCGCCCGAGCA
Organism: Candidatus Eisenbacteria bacterium; assembly: GCA_013140805.1. Lineage (NCBI taxonomy): Bacteria > Candidatus Eiseniibacteriota > Candidatus Eiseniibacteriota bacterium. The sequence continues at coordinate 42,893 of JABFRW010000178.1, read as the reverse complement.
CGATGTTGCTCGACCATCGAACCGCATCGAAGAACGAGTAGCGAGGCTGCTTGTGTACGTCGTGGAACACCGCGCCCTGGACCAGCTTCGCCTCGCCGTTCGGAGACGCTTCGATGATCTGCCCGGGGCGCACCAGACCTTCCTCGAGCGCCGCCGCCGCGGTGAACACCTTGAACGTCGAGCCGGGCTCGTAGACATCGGTAAAGCTCCAGTTGCGACCGCGGCCCGCCGGCAGGTGCGGGGCGTTGGCGCACGCGAGGATCTCGCCGGTGCGTGGATCGACGAACAGCGCGAAGCCGCGCACCGCACGCAGCGAGTCCACCGCCGCCGCGAGGCGGCTCTCGACGATCGCCTGGAGATCGGAGTCGAGCGTCAGCATCACGTGATTGCCGTCGACCGGATCGCGGCGCATGCCGCGCGGCAGCTCGTGCGAGCGTCCGCGGCCGTCGCGGAATCGCGTCACCCAGCCGGAGCGCCCTCGCAACTCCTCGTCGTACTGCAGTTCGAGGCCTTCGACGCCGGAGTTGTCGAGATTGGTGCGTCCGAGGATCTCGCCCGCCGCCGCTTCAAGCGGATAGACCCGCTGAGTTTCGGGCGTCAGGTAGAGCCCGCGTTCCTTGAGTCGTCGCACGCCCTCGGCGATCTCGGGAGCGACGTGGCGCGCGACCCACAGGTAACGCGGCTTGCGCGTGAACTCGCGCTGAAGTCGGCGCGGTTCCTGCTCGAGCAGGCGCGCGAGCGCGCGCGCGGTCACCTGGGGATCGCGCATCTCCCGCGGGGCAGCCGCGATCGAGTAGGTCACGAGGTCGCGGGCCATCACGCGACCATGGCGATCGAGCAGCCGTCCGCGCACCGCGCGCAGCGGCACGCGCTGCTCCTGCAATTCCTCGGCTCGCTGCGCGTAGTGGCCGTGCAGGCACAGCTGCAACCACACCAGGCGGCCCCACAGCACCGCGAAGCCCAAACACAAACCGGCCGCGACCATCAGCACCCGACTCCTGCGCGATTCCGTGTGGGCCAACTTCCCTCCCTGGAACGGCGGGTCACGCATCCCGCCAGGCCTTCACCCGCGCGGTGCTGTAGTGCGGCCGGCCCGTACGCTCCGGACCGTCCGTCCGCTTATGGTCGACGAAGCGTCAGCGATCCCGGCGCCCGCGTGCCATGGCATCCGGCACGATCGAACGCGCTGCCCTTTCTGCCCAGGCCACCACCGTGCCGGGCGCGCTCCGTACCGCGTCATCGTCGACGAGATAGCTGGAGGGCAGCACGACGACGTGGTTGGCATCGAGCGGCGCCAGGCCCAGGTCGTCGGCGACCGGAGCCAGTTCGGCGCGGGTGGTGCGGCGCTCGTGCTCGGCGCGCACGAACTCGAGTCGTGCGTCCGCCTGCTGAAGCGCCGTGCGATGCTGCCCGAGCGCCAGCGAGAGCGCCGCCATGCGCGAGCTCTGCCACACCTCGACCAGCAAGAGAGCGATGACGACGATGCCGAGAAGCCACAACTCCGGTCGGACGACGCGGACTTCGACCGCGCCCCACGACGGGACGGAACGACGCATGTCCCTGATCATGTCCGCTTCCTCCGGAAGGCTCGCAACCGCGCACTGCGTGCACGGGGGTTCGTAGCCGTCTCCTGTTCGCTCGGTCGCACGACCCGGGACGTCAGCGCTTCCCAGGGACTCACGGCCGCAGATTCGATCGCCACCGGCAGGCGCCGCGGCGTGAACGTCACGCGACCGCGCACGGCCTGCTTGATCCTGCGATCCTCGCCCGAGTGATAAGCGAGGGTCACCACCACCCCACCCGGACGCATCACGCCGGGCAACCACTCCAACATTCCGTCCAGATCCCGCGCCTCGTCATTGATCCACGTGCGCAATGCCTGGAAAACCTGAGCGTAGCGTCGCGGATGCGGACGCCCGCCGAGCACTCGATCGATCAGGGCGCACAATTCGGAGGTCCGCTCCAACCGGCCCTCGCGCGCCGCCCCCACGATCGCGCGAGCGAGCGCACGGGATCGCGGCACGTCACCATGAACGTGCAGGGCATCCGCGATCTCCGCTTCGCCTGCGGTCGTGAGCCGGGCGCGCAGCGGCGTGCCCGATCCGGTGTCGAAGCGCAGATCCAGCGGTCCATCGGCGCCGAAGCTCATCCCGCGCGACGGATCGTCGATCTGTCGGGACGACAAGCCCAGATCCATCAGCGCACCGGTGAACGGCTCGGCGCCGATCGCGAGGTGCGCTTCGCGCACTTCGCCGAACGTCGCCTGGGCGAGTGTCACGCGCGATCCGAACCGTGCGAGTCGCTCGCGTGCGAAGGCGAGCCCGAGCGCGTCGCGGTCGGTGCCGAGCAGCCGGGCTTCGGGCTCTGCCTCGAGCAGTGCGAACGCGTGTCCGCCGTCACCGAGCGTCGCATCGAGATAGAGTCCGGGGCCGGCGCGCAGGAAACCGAGCACCTCGGCGAGCAGCACCGGCTCATGACGCGCGCTCACCGAGTCCCGGTTGCAGCGAGGTCTCGACCTCGAGCAGCTCCGACGCGGAAGGCCAGCTGCGCAACCGGCCTTCACAACCGGACAGGCGAAACAGGTCACGCAAGTGTCGAGACAGCCCGCACACCACCACGCCCCCGACGCGCGCTTCGAAGCGCTCGAGGCGCTCGACCAGCTCGGCGGTGAGGCGATAGTCGATGTGCCGCAGCTGCGCGCAGTCGAGCAGCACCTGGTCGACGCCGCGCAACGCGAGGTCGTCGAGGGCGCGGCCGAGCCGCTTGAGCGCGGGCTGATCCATCCAGCCGCGCACACCGATCCAGGCCAGACGGCGAACGCCCGGTGGGGAGTCCGGGCGTTCGTGGAGCTCGACCCGGGCCGAGGCGCCGTGCCGGCCATGGCTCAGCTCCAGATCGAGGGCCAGGATTGCATGCGGTCGTTCGGTGGTGGCGATCATCCGAGGTCGTCCTTGAGGAACTGCTCTCCGAGCCGCTCGTACTCGCCGTCCACGTCGAGCACCGGCGCCAGTGCCGCGGCATACGCTTGCGGATTCCAGATCTCGATGTGGGTGCCCGCGCCGTGCAGGACGGCTTCCTTGCCGAGGCCTGCACGACGGATGAGTGCCGGTGGGATCGGGACCCGTCCTTGGGCATCCACCGTCACTTCTCGAGCATCACTCATGAAGGCCCGACGAAAGCGTCGCGCGAGCGCCACATCCCTGGCGCGTCGAATTCGCTCCATCCATTCGCCCCACTGCGTCGGCGAATAGACGTTCACGCAACCGTCGAACCCCATGTTCACGAACAGCGCGGCCAGTGGCTCCCCATCGGCATCGCGGCGCAGATGCTCCGGGATGACGATGCGGCCCTTGTGATCGAGCGAGTAGTTGTCAGTGCCGACGTGAAATGTCATTCGCGACCCACTTCATTTCACGGCGGTACCATTCATTGCCACCCGTCACCACAAATCACCACCGCCGGACGGAAACTTAGCCGCGAGGGAGCGGTCTGTCAAAAGGAAATTGCGCCGTAAGCCAGATTTCTTCTTGGACTTACGCTGCACGCACGTGCAGTGGTCGAGGTGCGAATCGAAGCGCACTTCCCCACTTCAGCACCCGTCGACCGAAATCTCCTCGACGGCGCTCACTGCACTTCTTCGCGCGCCACCCGTGCGGCGCGGAGTGAATCGAACACCGCCCAGTCGATGCGATAGACGGAGTAGACCGCCGGAGTCGGTCGCGCGATTCCGAGATTCGGAATTGCGGCGACGCCAAGCGGAGTCAGCGCGCGCGCATACGGCGAGCGGCGCAGCAGTCCGTACGCTTCCGGGTCGCGATCCATGAGGTAGTCGGGTCGCGAGAATGCTGCGAACGCGAACGAAGCGACCGCGTCCTCCATCGGCGCGCGCACCAGCGCCGGAATCATCTCGGGGGTCACGAGCCCCGCGAGGTCGATGACGCGTCGCTGACTGTAGTAACCCAGCGCGCCGATGTCGGGTGCTGCGATCACGGTGCCGGGCGGCGTGTAGGCGCCGAACCAGCGGCCCCATCGAATCAGACTGGTGCGAAGCGCCGGGCTGAACGATTGCACCTGCGGGACCACTTTCTCGCGGTATACCACCAGGTTCTGCACCGTCACGCCGAGCGCCAGCGCACAGGCCAGCACCTGTCCGGTGCGGCGGCGCGCACTCGATGCCTCCGCGTCGCCGACCCACCAGCGGTCCACCACTCGCCACGCCAGCCAGGCGAGCACCGGCAGGATCGGGAGCGCGTAGCGCGACAGCACCGGCACGCCGCGCAGGTTGTAGAGCATCGGCAACCCGATCACCCAGCACCACGGGAGGAAGCGTTGGGCGTTGGCGGGTCGTGCGGCGAAGACGAGCTTGAATGCGAAGACCAGCCCGAGCGCAAGGATCACGAGATAAGCGCCGTCGGTCGCCGCGATGAGCTTCAGGGTGCGTCCGAGATTGTCGAGCACGAACTGGGGATCACCGCTGCCGGCCGCCTTGGCGGCGAGTGTCTGCGGCCAGAACGTTCCGAAGTAGAAGCGCGCGAACACCAGCCACGCGCCGTAGATCAGGGTCGGCGGCAGCACGCCGGCCACGAATCGCCGCAGACTCTCGCGCGTGTCGGTGTCGATCAGCAGAAACGAACCCCAGAACAGCAGCAGCAACCCGGCCTCGGGCCGCGTGAGTGCGGCGAGCGACCACAACGTGCCGGTTCGCACCGGCCGCGAGCCCCACTGCCGCCCCTCGGTGAAGGCCACGAAGCCGGCGAGCGTGAGCGCCACCGCGAGCGGCGTCTCCATGCCGGACATCGCCCAGCGGATCATCCACGCGTGGCTCGCCCACGCGACCGTCGCCGCCGCGCGCACCACCGGATTCGTGACCGTACGGCGCATGAGCTGCAGGAACAGCCCGACCGATGCGAGTGTGGCCGCGTAGCCGGCCATCTTCGAGAACCACAACCCGTCGATCCGCAGCAGCATCGCGTCGGCCAGCAGCGTGACCCACAATGGACTGGTGCAGCCGTAGACGCGTTCGCCGACGTTGAACACCAGTCCGTGCCCGGTCGCCAGATTGCGGGCGTATTGCAGGTGAATGAACGTGTCGTCGGTGATATAGCCGCGCACGAACCACATCAGGACACCGGCGAGGACCAGGCCGAGTACGAGGCCGGCGCGCTCAACGGGCTGAATGGGCTGGCTGGTGGACTGGATCAACGGCGTCCTTTCACGATCGTCTCGAGTGTGCCGGCGAGTTCGGCGGCAAGCCGCTCACGCGCGTGTCCGGTCAGCCACGCGGGACGCCGCTCGGGTACCCGCCCGCCTTGCAGCCACGATCCAAAGGCGGCTTCGAGCGCTCGCTCGACCGCCGCCGCATCGCCCGGCGGCACCACCGTTCCGCCCGCATCCAGGACCATCCGCGCAGCCTCGTCGTCGGACGGCAGCAGCGCGAGGATCGGACGCCCCGCATCGAGGTACTCATAGAGCTTGCCCGGCACCATGGTGCGATATCCGACTCCGAGCGGTTTCCACAGTAGCAGCACATCGGCCTTCCGCTGCAACGCGCGCGCCTGATCGTGGGCGAGCGATCCGGTGAGCCGCACCAGGTCCGCGAGCCCGAGTGCTGCCACGCGTTGCGCATAGCTGCTTTCGTAGGGGCCCGCGAGCACCATCTGCAACTGCGAACGAGCCGCCGGTCGCGCGCGCACGAACCGCGCGAGTGCTTCGAGTGCCGTGAACGTCGAGTCCATGAGCGCGAGCGTGCCGGTGAAGACCAGCAGGAAACGGCTCTCGGTCGACGCGGTCGGCGCGCCGCCATCGCGCGACCGAGGCGGCGACTCGGCATCCGCGCTCGCGGCGGCATTCGCAGGCTCGTAGCCGTTCGGGAGCCACACCACGGAGCGCGCCAGCGGGCGACCGTCGCGGCCCCGCAGTGCCTGCAGCTCACGCTCGTGTGTGTGCGACGCCGCCAGCACCACGGCTGCTTCCGCCACCACTGCGCGCTCGGCCGCCCGATGCCGCGCGCGGTGCCAGGGTGTCGGCGGCGTTCGAAAGTGGAGCCCCACCCACGGATCTCGGAAGTCCGCGACCCACGGCAGCCCGAACCGGCGAGCCAGCGAGCGTGCCGCCAGATGCGAGCTGTCGGGCGGCGAGCTCGAGAGCAGCACCGAGATGTCGCCGCGGGCCAGCCGGCGCGCCGCGACCGCGCGGGCACGAGCGGCCCAGCCGGCATAGCTGTCGGGAAACGCGAACCAGTCGACGGCGCGTCGCAGCCATCCGATCGTCGTGCTCGAGCGCGTCGCGGAGGTTCGCGCGCCGCGCAGCCGCTGCAGCAACGCGAGTCCACTGCCACCTCCCACCCGCAGGACTTCGGTGCCGGCCGGCACGCGATCCAACAGCGAAGGGTCTCGGATCCAGGAGTCGTCGGGCCCTGCGCACACCACCGTGCAGTCCCAGCCGTGCGCGGGAAGGTGGCGCGTGAAGGACAACACGCGATGCACGCCGCCGCCCGCGAGCGGCGGATAGAAGTACGCGAGGATCATCACGCGTCGGCGCTCGCCGCTCACGCGCGCGCCCCGCTCGACGGCGCGCCGGCGCCGCGCCCGCCCCGGCTTGCGGCGAGCCGTTCGAAGTGCGCTTCGATCGTCGCCATGTTGCGCGTCAGGTCACCGTGCGCGACGACTCGCTTTCGTGCGCGCGCTTGCGCGCGCTCACGCCATGTGGCGTCGGTGAGCGCCACGTCGAGTGCCGCGACGAGCGACTCGAGGCCGGGCCCGAACAGTCGGCCCTCCACCCCGTCATCGATCCACTCGCGGTTCCCCTCGATGTCGCTGACCACCGGCACCGCGCCGCTCGCCATCGCCTCGAGCAGCGAAATCGAGGTCGAGTCCGAACGCGAGGCCGACACCATCACCTCGGCGCGCGCGAGCCACTCGGACATGACGTCCGGAGTGAGCAGGCCGATGAACTCATAGCGTCCCGCCGGCAGGCAGCGAGCCGCGAGCCGCTCCAGCTCGGGGCGCATGGAGCCGTCGCCCGCCACCACCAGTCGCGCCTGCGGATGGCGCGCCAGCAGCCGATCGAAAGCGAGGAGGATTCGTTCGATGTCGTAGATCGGCTCGTGCATCCGAGTGCTGAGCACCAGACCGCGCTCGCGCTCGCCGCGGGGCCGAAAGCGCGTCAGGTCGACGCCCCACGGCACGCACGCGACGCGCTCCGCGGGGGCCCCGAGCCGCACCGCCGCTGCCGCCAGGTTGCGCGCATCCGTGATCACCAGATCGGCGCGTCTCAGCACCCAGCGGCTGCGCGCACGTCGCAACACATCGGCGGAGCCCGAGATCAACAGGTCGGAGCCCCACGCGCTCACCACCAGCGGACGGCGCCCGGTCAGCGCTCCGAGCAGGCCGTAGTTCGGCACGTAATGCGCGTCGACCACCGCGGGAGCGAACTCGGCGAGTGCGCGGGCCAGTCCCGGTGCTGCGAGCGGATAGCGCAGCGCTCCTGGCACGGGGGCATTCGGCAGCTCTATCGCACCGAGTTCCGACGGGCCAGGCTCGAGCGACCACAGGCGCACCTCGTGACCGCGCGCTCGAAAGTGCTCGACCCAGCGGCGCGTGTGGCCGACCGAGGCATTCGAGAGCGTCGCGATCTTCATGGTGAGCGTTCCATGTCGGGCGCGCGCTCGAATCCGGCCTCCGGCGTGCCGCGAGCACGCGCGCTGCGCGACCACCGCTGAATCGCGAACAGCGCGCGGCCGACCGACGACGCGTGCGTCGGCGTGATCCATCGCACCCCCACCGACTCGGTGCGGGCACCGAGCGAGCGCTTGAACGCCTCGACGCTCGCGCTCTGCGCGCTGGCACCCGCGTTGAAGCGTCGTGCGCCGTGGCGCGCCGCTTCCTCGGCCAGGTGCCACATCAACACTGAGAACGCGGAACGCCGGCGCGCTTCCGCACGTGAACCGCTCCACCATGCGAACCACTCATGCGCGCCGACCAGCACCTGCACCGCCGACAGGATGCCGCGCGCGTCGCGCGCCACGTAGAGCCGCGCGAGCGGAACCCCCGCGGAATCGTTGCCGAGCAGTCGTCGCGCCAGCTCGATCGGCAGCGGGCGATGGCCGTGCCACGCGCGCGCCTGCGACGCGTACAGCGCATGCGCATGCTCGAGCGCCTCCGGCGCTTCGGCGACTTCCACGCCGCGGCGCCGGGCGACGGCCATCTCCTGGCGCGCATGGCGGTCGACGCGGCGCAGCGCGACCTCGATGCCGTGATCGAGATCCACGATCGCGCGCTCCATCGAACGCGTCTCGCCCGCGACGCGCTCGAGTACGGCGACGCTCCGACCCTTTCCGCGCGCCACCACCCACTCGCCGCCGATCGCGCGCCGCGTCGCCAGCAGCGATGCAAGCGCAGCGGCGCAGGCGTGGTCGACACGCTCATGCTGCCCGTCACGGGCGAGCGGCGTTCCGGGCAACAAGTGGGGCAAGGCGTGAATCGACTCGAATCCGGCGCGACGCATGATCAGCACCGGCATGCCCCCGGCGGGCTCATGCTCGGGGCCGACGATCAGGTAGCCCGCGGTCGCTCCCGGTGTGGTGGCGGCGAGCGCGTCGACGAAACCGCTGCGATGCGCGGGACCGGCCGCGACATCGTGTTCGACGAGCGCGTCCCACGCGGAGGGCGCGCGCTCGAACCACCGGGCGGCGTCCGGAGCTTCGGTCACCGCAGCAGAACGATGCGGGCGACGGCTTCGCGACCGCCGGCGAGAACCCTCAGGAAGTAAACCCCGGGCATCACCGCGCGGCCGTCCGCGTCGCGTCCATCCCACACCACCTGGCCATTCGCGGACGTGGAGAATCTCCTCAGCTCGCGACCGTTCAGATCGTAGATGGCTCCGGTGTAGCTCGAGCCATCCCCTCCGAGTCGCAGCGTCGTTCCGATTGCGGTGACGCGCGCGGGGTTCGGCCACACCCGAACCGACAGACGGTCGATCGACGGAGGCGCGGGCGGAATGAAGTTCGGATCGAAGCGGTTGAGCGCTCCGACGCTGGTGATCCACAGTGCGCCCGTGATCGGATCCAGCGCGACCGAGCGAACCAGATCGGAGCCGAGCGGCGAGTTCGCAACCGTGTACGACCGGGCGGTCCCGTCGGGGCGGAAGCTTCGCAATCCGGCCCCGGTCGCCACCCACACCGTTCCGTCGAGTCCGACTGCGAGCGGCTTCACGCTCAGGTCGGTGGTTCCTCCGAATACGTCGAGCGTGTCACGGGCGGTCGCACTGGTGGGCCCCGCGATGCCGAATCGATACAACCGGGTCGAAGTCAGGATCCACAGCGAATCGCCGCGCGCCAGCACATCGCGCACGTTCTGCCCCTGCAATTCGGACAGACGCAGCGCCGAAAATCCCCCGGGCAGGCCGCTGCCGTCGCCCAGATCCACGAAGTCGACGCCTTCGTTTTCGTAGCCGATCCACAGCCGATTGTTGCGATCCACACTGAGGCCGCGGATGAAGGTGCCGCCGAGCCCACCCGCCGCAGAGGTGTAAGCACGCACGAAGTTCTCGTTTGCATCGTAGTAAGCGAGCCCGGCCGGGTCGTAGCCGTCGCGATCCGGAGTATCGAGTCCGAACCAGCGGCCTCCGGTGTTGTCGGCCGCCGACGAGAAGCTCCAGGTGAACGGCGCTTCCGGCGAGTTGGCGCCGCCCGAGGTGACCTGGAACGGGCGCCCCACCACCGGCGTCGCGCCGGTGTCGTCGAGCCACTCGAACGCGCTCGTCCACGAGCCCATCCACTTCTTGCGCTCGCGATCGACCAGCAGCGAGAAGGTGAATTGCGGATTCGCAAACGTGGTGTCGCACTGCGGTCCGACGCACGACAGCCCCGCGCGATAGTGCCGCCAGGCTCCGCCGGCGAGCCTCCCCGCTCCGTTGACCGTCGTCACGTACACGCGGTCCCCGTCGACCGCGACGTTCACCAGATTGTTGTCGGGCGGGCAACCGATCTCGTAGCGATTCCACACCCCGGCCGTCGGGCTCTCGTAGAACTGCCGGCCCGAGGCGGCGTAGACCACTCCGTCGGCCGCCTGTGCCGGGCGCAACTGATCCTGATAGGTGTCCGCGGACTTGGGATCCGATCGCGGCGAGTTCGGCAGCGCCACGAAGCTGAATCCATTGAAGACCGCGACGCTGTCGGCGGTGCCGATCATCATCACGCCGGGACCGCCGGAGCCGGTCAGTGTCGAGCCGTTTCGGAATTCCCAGTTCGGCCCGGTCGGACGCCAGCGATGACAGGCGAGCGAACTGATCGCGAACACGTCGGTGCCATCGGTCTCGAGTTCGAGGATGTTCTCAGAGCCGATCGAGAGGCCGGCGTTCGCCCGTCGCCAGTCGGTGAGCCCGCTCGACAGTCGCGCGAGTCCGAAGCCGCTGCGCGTGCCGAGCCACAGCGAATCTCCGAACTGAAGCACCGCGGTGATCGCGAGATTCGTGAACGTCGTATCGAACGACACGGTGTTGCCGTCCGGAAGCGAGCCCGAGATCTCGACTCCGTTCCACAGCGCAAGCCCGCGCGCCGTCCCGATCCAGACCGTGTCGCCGACCGCTTGCAGCGACAGAACCGAATCCGAAGGCAGGCCGTCGAACACGTTCACCAGATCCCAGCCCGACGCGTCGGCGCGTCGACGACTGACCCCCGCCGTGGTGCCGACCCACAGCCGACCGCTGCGGTCGCGCGCCAGCGAAGTGAGTTCGTTCGCCGCGATTCCGCCCGGCTCGCGATGGAACGACTCGAACACGTGAGCGGCGCGATCGAAGCGGTAGAGCCCGCCTTCGCGCGTCGCACACCACACGTCGGTCGGGGTGGTGAGCAGTTCGGTGAAGTAGCCGGGATACGCAAACGTCTGCCAGCCGTCGGCGGCAAACGCCGGACCGACCCGCGCCAGCACACCTGCCGCCAGCGCGCATGCGCCGATCCACAGGCAACGAGTGACGAGCGAGCTCGCACCTCTCATCGCGTCACTCCAATCGTCCGAGTAGGTCGCTGAGCCGCAGCCGCCACACCATGCCGGCCGCCTCCCAGATGATCTTGCGGTTCATCTTGGACACCCCCGCACGGCGATCGACGAACACGATCGGGATCTCCCGCATGCGGAAGTCCTTGCGCCACGCCTTGTAGTTCATTTCGATCTGGAAGGCGTAACCGTCGGAGCGCACCCGATCGAGTCGGATCGCCTCCAGCACCCGCCGGCGAAAGCACTTGAAGCCACCGGTCGCGTCATACACCGGAAGCCCGGTGATGATCCGGGTATAGAGGTTCGCTCCATAGGAAAGAATCAGCCGCCCGAGCGGCCAGTTGACCACGGTCACCTTGCCGCCGAGGTAGCGCGAGCCCAGCACCAGGTCCACTTCACGCGCGTGACGCAGGAACTCCCCGATGCTGTCCGGGTCGTGTGAAAAATCGGCATCCATCTCGAAGATGAATTCGGCACCGCGATCGAGCGCATAGCGGAACCCATCGCGGTAGGCCGAGCCGAGTCCGAGCTTGCCGGGGCGGCGCAGCAGGTGAATCCGGGGTTCCGAGTCACAGCGCGCCGCAACCAGGTCTCCGGTGCCGTCGGGCGAGTTGTCGTCGACCACCAGGACTTCGAGTCCATACGGCAGCGCGAGCAAGCGATCGAGCAGCGTCGGGATGTTCTCGCGCTCGTTGTACGTGGGAATGATGACCAGCGTTTCCAAGCTCAGGCAGCTCCCGGCTCGGGGCCGGTCCGGCGCCGGCGCGCCGTCCAGAAGCCCGCGAGCAGCAGCAGCAGGATCACCGTGAGACTCACGAAAGACAGCGTGAGCCCCAGTCGCACCGACTTCGATTCGAATCGGAACTCGACCCGGTGCTTGCCGGCCGGCACCTCGACCGCTCGCAGTGCGTAGTCGGCTCGCAACACCGCGGTCGGCCGTCCGTCCACCGTGGCGACCCAGTCGGGATACCAGGCGTCGGCGAGTCGCAGCAGCGCGGGGCCCGGAGTCTCGACATCGACCGTCACGCGATTGAGTCCGTAGTTCGCGATCTTCGCGGTTGCACCTTCGACCGGGCCCAGAGTGAGACCCGGATCGCGGTCGAGCCACGTCAGGTTCGCGACGTCGTCGATCGAGTACGAAATGCTGTCGATCATCGCCGTGTCGACCGGCGCCACCCGATAGCGCCCGACCACGGTCGCGCGCGGCAGCGCGAACAGGTTCTCGTACACGATTCCGCTCTGCCCCCTGATCCGCTCGACCAGTCCCGGCGAGTCGAGGATCGTGCCCACCACGATGTAGCGGATGTTCAACAGGCGCTGCCAGTTCAGATTGTTGTGGATGTCACGCTCGATCAGATCCTGGAACGCGCGGGGCTTGGCTGCGTGATAGCCGCCCAGCGAGGCGATTTTAAACGTCGCGAATCGATTCGACTGGTATTCGCTGTACGGCAGAATGCGATAGGGGTCCGCCGGTGCATTGCTCTCGAGCCACCGCACGACATCGTCACGACCCGTTTCGGGGTCGTTCATCGCCGGCATTCCGATCACCGGAGTCATGACCGCTCGGTCGACCGGCCACACCTCGAAGCACACCAGCAGCAGCATCGCGAAGCTTCCGAGCAGCGCCGGCACCCGACGCCGCGCCACCGCCCATCCGAGCAGCCCGACCAGGATCGCGAACAGCCCGAGTCGCTTCACGTCGCCGAGGTAGAGCTGGAACGCGTAGTTTGCGGCGTCCGCCTGGAAGCGCTGCTTGAGCCGTAGCGCATCCGCTACGTACGACGTGCGCCAACCCTCACCGGTCGCGATCGCAGCCACCAGCACCAGCGCACCGATCAGCGCCACGGCGAGCAGCACACGCGACGCGTCGAAGCGGCGCGGCGCAACGGAAGCGTCGCGTTCCTCGAGCACGCGCGTCCAACCCCAGCCCGCCGCGAGCGCGACCGCGAGGTGCGTGAGCAGCACGATCATCACCGGCACTCGGAACTTGTTGAACAGCGGCAGGTGCTGATAGAGCAGGCCGTAGACGGGCGTGTTGCTTCCGAACGCGACGAACAGCGAGAACAATGCGAGCACCAGCGCAAACACGCGCGGAGCTCCGCCGACGAACAGCGCCGGCAGGCAAAGGGCGAGCGCCACCACTCCGATGAAGGCATTCGGGTAGTCGGTGAACGGCATGCCGCCCCAGTAGGTGGCCCCTCCGAATCCGACCGCATGGGGAATCACGAACGTGCCGAGTTCGTAGGGCGCGAGCGACCAGAACGTCGCGTACTGCATGCCAACGCCACCGTCGACCCCGCCCCCGCGGATCGAGTACTGCGCATAGTCGCGCAGCGGCAGGTTGTAGAACCCTGCGAGTCCGAACGCCAGCAGCATCGCCGCACCGATTCCGGCCGCGCGCAGCAAGCGAGTCGTGAGCGGACGTTCGTCCTGCGCTCGAACGAACGAGACCGCGAGGTCGACGAGCAGGTAGAGCCCGACCGCCATCCAGGTGTAGAAGACGATCTGCGCGTGACCGCGCAGCATCTGGAAGCCACCCGCCAGCGCGAGCCAGCCGAGGTCTCGAAGGCTGCCGCGCCTGAGCCATCGGGAAGCGAGCCACAGGAGCAACGGCAGATACGCCGAGTCGACCAGCTGACTTCCGTGCCCGTGCGAGCCGACCGCGACCAGATTGGGGGTGAATGCGAACAGCGCCCCCACGATCATGGCGGCCCCGGGGCGTGCACCCCACTCCCGTGCGAGCAGCGCTGCGAAGCATGCGCCCAGGAAGTAGTAGAGCAGCATCCACGTCAAACTCGGCAGCGGAATCACACGCTCGACGAGCGCGAGCGGCCAGTCGGGCGGGTAGATGTAGGGGTTGTAGCCGCCACTGGCGAACGATGGCATGCCGAGGAAGACGTAGGGATTCCACAGCGGGTACTCGCCATGCTTGAGCGCTTCCTCGCCCGGACGCACGAAGCCGGCCGGGTTGTTCGCGTCAGGCGAGGCGAACGTCATGCCCTCGAGCGCGACCTCGTGAAACAGCGCCAGAGTCAGGAGTCCGAGGATCGCGGCCACGACGCGAATGTCGAACGACCACGCGGGGCGCGCGGAGATGGGGCGCGAAGCGGCCGGCTTTTTCGTCATGCGTCCTCGCGGGCTTGAGAATCCGATCGAACGGCGCTCAGCCGACGCTCGATCTCGGTCACCATGCGCGTCGCCCGCTCGCCCCAGTCATGCGGGCGCGCCAGCGCGCGGCAGGCATCCGGATCGCGCCCCGCGTCGAGCGCCGCGTGCACCGCGGACACGAAGTGGCCCGGTTCCGCGGCGAACTGCAGGTGCGGAGGCGCCGCCTCGAGGTCGAGCAGCGGCGTGGTAACCGTGGCGCACCCCGCGGCCAGGTATTGGTAGACCTTGTTCGGGTTGATGCCCTGCACGAAGGAATCGTGCGCCCGGAAAGGTATCACACCCACATCGAGCGCCTGCATCACGCCGGGCACCTGCTCGTAGGGCCGCGATCCGAGCACCGCCACGCCCCCGCGCGCCGCCAGCGCGCGGACCGCATCATCGGTGGCGGGGCTTCCGGGGCCGATCAGGATCAGCGTTCCTCCGCGGCGTTCCGCGCGCAGGCGTTCGAGCAGCTCGAAGTCGAGGAAGTGCGAGAGCAACCCCACGTAGCCGATCCACGGACGCGGCCACTGCGCGAGTTCGTCCGGCGGCGGCGACGGGGCCGCGAAGCGATCGAACTCCACTCCGTTGCCGAGCGGCACCAGTGGGGCTGCGACCTCCGTCGACAGCTTGCGGCGATACCACTCCGAGACCACGAACATCCAGTCGACGGCCGCGTGCGCGCGAGGCCAGTAAGGATGCGTCCAATCCGGGACTCCGGCGAACTGAAAGGGATGATCATTGAAGTCGTAGAACGCCGCGCGATGCTCGAGGCGCTCGAGCGCCTGCGCCGCGTAGATGTTCGAGGCCATGACGACCGGTCGCGGCTCGACGCCCAGTTCGCGCAACCGACGACTCAGATGGCTCCACGCCGTCCGTTCGATCAGCGCGCGACCCGGCGCGGTCGCGGCCGCCGCGTTGTAAAGGCGATTGCGGGTCACGGGCTTGAGGAACGGGACCGTGAAGTAGGTCACGCGGCCCTCGTGACGGGGCGTCCACGGATCGTCAGCCCCGGCCGCCGGAGGCTGCGCGAAGAACACCCGCCAGCGCTCCGGAAAGCGCGACAGCAGGAATTGCTTACGGGTGCGGAAGTATCCCCACCTCACTTCGGAGAGAACCACCAGATCCATGAGGAACTCAGGCCGCTCCGACGGTCTCCTGCTCGATCCGCTGCTGCACCTGTTCATAGTTGAGGTGCAGCCCGGGGTGGGTGTAGTCCGGCTGGGCGCGTTCGATCACCCGAGGATCCGCCACGACGTATTCGCGCGCCCATGCCTCGAGCGACAGCCACCGCCACACCTGGAGACCCAGGTTGCGGCCCGCCGCGAACTCGGCCAGCCGTTCACGCATCGCATCGGGATTCACCCACGCGTGGAGTGCACCCGGAGTGAGCAACCGACGCCGCAGCTCGCCGGCCTCGCGACCCCGCAACCACAGGTCGGTCGGCGTTTCGAAGCCCATCTTGTCGCGACGCTCGAGCACGCGCTGAGGGATCCGATCGGCGAGCGCGCGGCGCAGAATCGACTTGGTGGTGGTGCCGGAGAGCTTCTGTTCGTCGGGCAGCGAGAACGCGAACTCGACCACTCGGTAGTCGAGAAACGGCAGCCGCGTCTCGATGCCGAACGCCATGCTGTTGCGATCTTCGTAGCGCAGCAGAGACGGCAGCAGCCGCTGCGTCGCGTCGAACACCTGCTGGGCGCGCACCGCGGTGCCCCAGCCGGCGGGCGGCCCGGGCGACTCGATTTCGCGTCCCCTCAGGTCCTCTCCCAGCACGCGATCCTTGCCCTGTCCGAACGCGCGCCGCAACGGGCGGACGAGCGCCGCCGGCAGCCATGGCTCGAAGGCGAGCGCGAACGTGTGGACGAGCCCGAGCCGCTGCGCCACGCCACCCAGGTCCCGCACGAAGCTCCCGACGTCGCCGGTCGCGAGCAGGTCGCGCAACCGCAGCGGCAGGTAGCGAAAGTAGCCGGCGAGGATCTCGTCGCCGCCCTGACCATCGAGCAGCACTCGCAATCCGCTGCCGTGCGCGAGGTCCATCACCTTCCACTGCGAGTAGACACCGGGGCCCGCGGTCGGTTCGGCCTGCGACTCCACGATGCGGTCGAATACCGTCCAGAAGTCGCGACCATCGGGCACCACCAGATGAGACGTGGCGCCGCTCGCCTCGATGACCGAGCGCATGAAGGGGCGCTCGTCGAATGCCGGACCCTCTTCGTAGGCAACCGTGAATGCATGCATGGGTCGTTCGAGCTGGCGTGCGGCGGTGGTAACGACGGCGCTCGAGTCGGTACCGCCCGACAGGCACGCGCCGACTTCGACGTCGGCCCGCAGCCGAATGCGCACGGCGTCGGTGAAGAGGTCGCGAAACCGCGCCTCCCACTCGGCGGTCGATCCGGTCGCACGGGCGTCGGGATCCAGCGTCCACCACCGACGGATGGAAAGCCCGTCGCGACCCAGCGTCAGCGAGTGCCCGGGGGCCAGCGAAACGAGTCCGTCGAAAAAGGTGTGTGTGTCGTGATCGACCCAGTCGAGCGCCACCAGATCGCGCACCGCCGCGAGGCGCGCCTGGATACGCTGCGGCTGGGTGAGCACCAGCGCGCGGGGCTCCGATGCGAACGCGAATCGACTGCCATCCCACTGGTAGTAGAACGGTTTGACGCCCAGCCGGTCGCGCGCGCAGAACAATTTTTGCGAGCCGCCGTCCCACAGTGCGAAGGCGAACATGCCATTCAGGCGAGAGAGGCAGTCGGCGCCCCAGGCGCGATAGGCGGCGAGGATTACTTCGGTATCGCTGGTACCGACGAACGTCGCCCCACCGCGCTTCAGTTCGTCACGCAACTCGACGTGGTTGTAGATCTCGCCGTTGTAGGTGATCCACAGGCGACCCTCGCCGTCGCACATCGGCTGATGACCGGTCGGCCCGAGATCGACGATCGCGAGCCGGCGATGCGCCAGACCGATCTGGAACGAGGCGTCGCGGACCGCCCCGTCCTGGCGCCCGGGCGCGAAGCGAAGCCCGCTCGCGAATGCTTCGCGCGGCGTGTCGGGACCGCCCATGGTGATCACCGCACCGGAGCGATCGATCAGCACCGCCCCTTCGTCGTGGGGCCCGCGGTGCCGCATCAGCCGCTGCATATGGTGGAGTCGACCCAGGTCCACGCGTTCGTCACGGCAATAGAGTCCGGCGATCCCGCACATGATCAGTCCTCTCGGCTCTCGCGATCCGGTTCTCGAGCTGCGGCGGTCGCACGCGCAAGCTGAGCCTCGGTCAGGCTCCAGGCGCGCGTCACCGCGAGCACCCCAGCGAACAGCACCACCACGCCCGCGCGCGCCAACCATCCGAGCGGTCCGGCCGGAATCCATCCCGGCACGGAGACGAACAGCGCGAGCACGAGTCCCGCTCCGAGCACCATGGCCGCGCGCGCCCCCTGGTAGGGCAGCGGATACAGGTGTTGGGCCGCGCGGTAGGTCAGCACGGCGGCGGTGGCGTAGGCGCAGCACGTCGCGGCCGCAGCGCCCGCGACCCCGAAGCGGGGCGTGAGCAGCGCCTGCGCGACCGCGTCGACCACCACGGCGAGTCCGGCTGTCCCTGCCAGCCACCAGGTTCGAAGCGAGAGGCTCACCCCGATGGCGGCGAGAGTGTACGCGCCGTATGCGGCGGCGGCAAAAGCGAGCCATGCAACCGCGACCGTGATGTCGCGGTAGACCGGCGGCACCAGCCACTCGAGCACCAGCGGCGCGGCGGCCGAGATCGCGAGCCCTCCGACCGCCATCAACGCCGCGAAGCCCGCGAACACTCGCGCGAACATGCGCCCCGCCGCCGCACCGGTTGCGGCGGCGCGCGCGTACGCGATCGGGCCGTAGGCAAGCTGGAAGCCCGACACTGCGAGCGTGGCGACCGCGAAGAACTTCATCGCCACCGAATAGGCACCGACGTCGGCGAGCGTGTGCGAGCGCAGCAGGAAGAATCGGTCGAGGCTCGCCATGAGCCCGAATGCGAACGCCGCCGGCACCAGCGGCAGGCCGAACGCGAGCATGCGACGCAGCGTCGCGCCCTCGAACCGGAAGCGGATCGAATGGCGCAGCAGCAGCAATCCGAGCAGCGCCGCACAACCGTCCGCCGCGAGTCGTCCGTACAGAACGCCCACGACGCCGATGTCGCGGACCACCACCAGGTAGAGCGCCAGCGCCACCGCGACGAGGGTCTGGAGCAGGTTCATCGCGATGAACTTGTCGGGTTGGAAGGTCACCCGCAGCACATCGTTCGCGAACAACGTCAGGAGGGTGAACGGCACGGTTGCCGCGCCGATCGCGACGTACTTGGTGTAGACCGCGTTACCGAGCAGCGACACCGCGATCGGCCGCGCCAGCATCAGCAACACGAGCGCGACCGCCAGGCCGAGCGCGAGCCGGAACCACAGCGACGTCGAGGTCATGCCGATGCGGGCCGCACGATCGGTCGCGCCATAGAAGAAGCGCGCCAGCGCCGCGTCCATGCCGAGCACCAGCAGGAAGATCGCGGTTTGCGAATACGCGACCACCAGCTCCGAGACTGCGTACTCGGCGGGTGCCAGCACGCGCGTGAGCACCGGAACCAGCAGCAGCTGCACCGCTCGACCGCCGAACTGGCCGAGCCCGTAGACCAGCGACTCGCCGCGCAGTTGCTTCAGCGCGTCGCGCACGGCGACCGATCGAGCGGGAAGAGCGTCATCGCGCGCAGCCTAGGTGGCGACGGCACGTCCTGACAAACCGCGCTATGCTGCCGCACTTCGACCTTCGTCGCTCACCCCGAGGCCGGCTCTCGATGCGGTTGTTCATCGTTCCCTCCTGGTACCCGCACGCCTGTTTTCCGTTCGAAGGTGCATTCGCACGTGATCAGGCGCTTGCGCTCGGCACGTTGCGCCCCGAATGGAGGGTGGGACTCGGGTTGTGGAATCAGGGCGAGGGCTTCGTTTCGCCCGACCACCTGAGACGCTCGCCGCGCTGTCTGTTGCGCGCACTCGCTCGGCTTTCGGAACCGCCGCGCACGACGCCACTGACCGCGAACGTGTTCGAGTTCGAGCACGCCGCCCTGGCGACCAGTCAGCGCTGGAATGGTGGCAATCGCCAAGCGCTGCTGGCCGCGAGCCGCCGGAACTGGCAGCGGGCATCTCGTGACTGGGGTGCGATCGACGTCATTCACGCGCACGGCAGTTACCCGGGCGGCTGGGTCGCGATGCAGCTCGCTCGCGAACACCGCGTGCCCTACGTGATCACCGAGCACATGGCGCCGTTTCCGCTCGCCGTCTATGCGCGTCGCGACGGGACGCTGCTTCCAATCCTGGCCGAACCGCTCGCCAACGCCTCCGCGATCGTGGCCGTGAGCGGCGCGCTCGCGCGGCGCATCGAGCAGTTCGGATTTCCGGCCCCCGAGGTGGTTCCGAACGTGGTGGACGAACGGTTCTTCGCTCCCGCCCCGGCACCTCCGGACACCCCCCGAGGATTCACGTTCTTCCTGCTCGGCGGCATGACCGCACGCAAAGGCGTGAGCGAACTGTTGCAGGCGCTCGCCGATCTCCTGCCGCGCCTGTCCGAACTGCACCGCGCCGGAGTGCGGCTGAGGATCGGGGGCGACGGACCGGACCTCCCGCGCTTTCGCGCCGAGGCACAACGTCTCGGGCTCGCGGAGCGCGTGAGCTGGCTCGGCATGCTCGCTCCCGAGCGCGCACTCGAGGAGTTCCAGCGCTGCGATGCATTCGTGCTGCCGAGTCGGGCGGAATCGTTCGGCATCGTCTACGTCGAAGCACTCGCGTGCGGCAAGCCGGTCATCGCGACACGCTGCGGCGGGCCCGACGAAGTCGTCGACGACACGAACGGCGTGTTGTTGCCGGTCGGCGACGCGGCGGCGTTGCGCGACGCCCTCGCCGCCTTCGTCGTCGGTGCCAGGCACTTCGACCCGGTGCGGCTGCGCGCCGATGCGCTGGCGCGGTTCGGCCGCTCCGCGGTGGTGGGGCGGCTCGAACGCGTCTACGAACGGGTGTTGGCGAGCCCCGTCACCCGCGCGGTCGGCCGAGCGGATTGAGCTCGCCGCAGTAGGGGCACTGCCAGGTGCGCGGAGTCGGAAGGGGTGGCGACAGCACCGCGAGTTCCCCGCACTCGCGACACACGTGTGTGACGCGGCGTTCGACCCACGGGCCGCTCACGCCACGCCGAAACGTCATCACGAAGTTCGCGTCAGCCGCCAGGTCCACACCGGTCGCCCGGTGCAGGCCCGCGAGCGCGTTCGTGAACGGGCCCTGCAGGCGCTTGGTTCGCGCGTCGTTCATCCACGAGAAGCCGGCCGGCACGCGCGCGAACGCGGTCAGTCCCATGCCGCGCGACGCGAACAGGCGGGTGAGCTGCTCGAAGTCGAAGCGCTGCTGATGCTCGATGCGCTTGCGAAACTTGCCGAGCGCATACTTGGCGAAGTAGCCCGCGAATCGATAGAGGCGATCGTCGAACGCGGCCGCGCGCGGCACCGACAGGTACAGCGTGCCGTCCGGTTTCGTGACCCGCACCAGCTCGTCGCAACAAGGCGCGAGCTCGGTGACGTGCTCGAGCACGTAGTGGCACACCGTGAGGTCGAATCGGCCATCGCGTAGCGGCAGTCGCGCCAGGTCGCCGCGAAAGACATTCACATTCGGCGCCCGAGTCGGCGGGCCGGGCGGGAACTTGACGTCGAAACCGGTAATGGCGAAGTCGGGGCGGCTCGGATAGTCCCACGAACCGGGCCCGCAGCCGGCGTCGAGCACGTGCGCACCGGCGGGTGCGGCCGCCACCAGCTCGCGCACGAACAGCGGCGGCTCGCCGGCCCCGCGCTCGGGCATGCGAATCCAGGCGGCGCTCACGGCTTGACCTCGCGAGGCGAGCGACCGCGCACGGCATCGAACAGCGCACGCGGCACTGCGAGGGCGGCTGCCAGGTGACCGCGGGCTGCGAGCCAGGCCGCCAGCACCACCTGCTGCGCGAGGAATGCGGGCAGCCAGGTGAGTGCGCCGAGGCCACGGGAGTGCGTCGCGAACAATCGCCAGTTCGCGCGCAGGCGCTGATAGATCTTCCACGGGCTCGAGGCCCCCGATGAGGCGGAGACTTCGTGCCACAGCCGCGCGGTCGGCACGAACAGCAGGCGCAAGCCTGCGGCCCGCACGCGCAGCGACCAGTCCGCGTCCTCGGCGTAGAGGTAGTACCTCTCGTCGAGGCCTCCGACCTGCTCCCACACCGCGCGCAGCGCCACCACGCAACAGCCGGTGCAGTAGCCGGTGTCTTCGACCACGCGCCACTGCCCTTCATCGAGTGCTCGGAGCCCGCGGTGCGAGGCGTGTCCGAGTGCTGGAAGGCAACGCCCGCCCGCGTACCAGATGCGGCGCGTCGGGGCACCGAAGTAGATCAGCGGCGCGGCCGCCCCGGCGCGCGGCTCCTGCTCGAGTGCCAGCAGCAGGTGCTCGCAGAGTCCCGGATCGGCCTGAGTGTCGTTGTTGATCAGCATCACGGCGTCGGCGCCGTGCGCAAGCGCGTGCGAGAGCCCGGCGTTGTTACCGCCCGCGAACATTCGATTGTCGGGCAGCTCGAGCCACTCGACGTCTCGGAACTCGGTTCGTAGCGTCGCGACCGAACCATCGGTCGAGCCGTTGTCGATCACCAGCAGGTGATGGCGCCAGCCGGCCGGCATGCGACACGCGAGCAGGCTCGGCAGCAGGCGCCGCGTGTCAGCAAGTCCGTTCCAGTTGAGCACCAGTGACCAGAGCGTTCGCGAAGCCTGCGGCGCGGCGGACGCGGAACTCATGCTTCCCGCCGGGCGGCGACACGTGCCCGCAGGGCCGCGGCGAGTCCGAAGGCGAGCAGCAGAAGCGCGACGGCCTGCAGTGGCAGCCGCGGGAGGCCGGCGTAGGCGGCGTAGGTCCACCAGAAGTCGAGCGCACGCAGCAGTTGGGCCTGATCGACCGCGCTCACCCCGAGGCGTCCGGGCGGCGCCGCCGCACTCGAGTCGATGGCCGCCGGTGCGGCGGCCGAGAGCTCGAGCCGCGGCGCATCGCCGCGTGCTTCGGCCGAGGCATTCGCGATCAACAGACGCCAGTGGCCGAGAATCGGCGAGAACCTGGGATTGAAGTGCGCGTCGCTCATGAATCGTGGATCCGAGAGCGCAAGTCGATACGGATAGTCGCCGGCCGACCGCATCTGCGCCCCGAAGTGGATTCCCACGCCGCCGAGCTGAACCAGCAGGCCCGCCAGCGCGAGCCACTGCGCCGCGCGACGCCGCGCGCGCGAGGGGTGTTGCAGACCGAACGCCACCAGCAGGAAAGCGACCGGCAACAACGGCACCAGATAGCGGGGGCCGAACGAACCATCGCCCGCCCAGTGCTCGAAGGTGCCGTACAGCAGCAGCGCCATCGCCGCCATGCCCGCGATCGCAGGCGCCGCGCGCCGCAGGTCGTCGAAGCGATGCTCGACAACGACCTCGGACTCGCTCGGCCTCCACCCTCGCGGCAGGAATCGCGCGAGCCCTCGTAGCGCGCGCTGAAAGCGACTGGGCTCGTGACGCGCTTCGTCGTGCGGACGGTGCAGTTTGCGCCACGCGCCGGGCAGCAGCCACAGCGCCGGTGCGAACCACATCACGCCCTTACCCGACGACAGCAAGAGTCCGTAGACGCCGACCCATAGCGGCGTCGTGTACGCCGCGAAGCTCGCCTGCGCGCCGTAGCCGGTCTCGAGTGGCGTGCCGAAGCGCGCAACGTTGTAGCCGAGGTGCGCGAGCAGCGCGCTCCCGAGTCCGATCGCGAACGGCAGCCAGCGCTGCGGCGCCTGTGCGCGCAGCGGCAGCAGCGCCACCAGCGCGAACGGCAGCATGCTGAGCTTGGCACCGACGGCGAGGAACACACCGACGCCGCCCGCACGACGCCACCGCGGTTCGTCCGCGAACGACGCGCCGGCCAGCGCCAGCAGCACTCCGAGCGCCTGCAGGGGTTCGGCCATGAAGCTCTTCGCATACACCCACAGCGGGGTCGTGAAGCCGAGCAATGCCACCCCCGCGAGTGCCGCGGGGGCTCGAATCCCGAAGCGGCGTGCGGCCACGTAGAACGCCGCGAGCAGCAGCGCGGCAATCAACGCATTGAGGAGCGAGGCGACACAGCGGGCGGCCAGCTCGCGCCTCGCCGGTGGCAGTCCCGCGAGCTGCGCCGCGCCATCACCGATCGCGACCAGCGGCAGCGCGACCACCGCCTGCAGGGCGCTGTTCTTGGTATAGAAGCGGCCGTCGCGGCCCGCCAGCGTGGCACCCTCGGGCACCGCCACGCCGCCGCGCATCAGGGCACGCGAGAGCTCGAGCATGGTGACCTCATCGCTTCCGACGATTCGTCCTCCGCCGGTCGCGGCATAGATCAGAAATGCGGCGATCGCGATCCAGCGCGCGGTGCGAGCGGTCCCGGTCATCGCCATCCTCGCGTGGGTGCGAGCGTGTCACCGAGCGCCAACACCTCGTTCGCGAGCACCTCCCACGAGTGCTCGGCCTGCAGGGCGCGCACGCCCTCGCGCAGCCGGGGCCCGAGCCGCTCGGCGAAGAAGCGTTGGATGGCTTCCGCGAGTGCTGCGGGATTCTCGGGCGGCGCCACCAGACCGGTCTCCCCCGGCTTCACGGTTTCCGCGAGTCCGCCGACGTCGGTCGTGATCACCGGCACGCCGAGCGCGTACGCCACGTGCGTGACGCCGCTCTGCGTGGCCGAGCGATAGGGCAGCACCACCACGTCGGCAGCCTTGAACAGCGCTTCCACTTCGTCGTCCGCGATGTAGCGATCGATCATCCGCACCGAGCCCGGCGAGTTCGCGTCGATGAGCGACTGGTAGGTGCCCGCCGGCTCGTAGTGCTCGCCCGCCACCACCAGCGTCGCCGCGCGGTTCGAGTGCACCTGCTTCCACGCCTCGAGCAGGATGTCGAGACCCTTGTAGCGGCGGACGTAGCCGAAGAACAGGGCGACCTCGCCTTCGAGCCCGAGCCGCGCGCGGGCGGTCTCGCGGGTGTAGCGTCCCTGATCGAAGTGCGCATAGAGCGGGTGCAGCACCCGGCGCCGCGTCGCACCGGGCTTGATCGTGTCGAGATCGCGCTCGACCTGATCCGACATCACCAGGTAGCCGTCGGAGTTTCGCATCATCCAGGCGGTGAAGGCGTCGTCGAACGGACGCTTCTCGTGCGGCACCAGGTTGTCGCACACCAGCGCGACACGGGTGCCTCGTTGCCGCAGCGGGCCGACGGCCGACGCGAATGCGGGACCGAAGAATGGCAGCCACCACTTGAGGATCACGAGCCCGGGCGCGAAGCGTTCGAGTTCCGCG
Source organism: Candidatus Eisenbacteria bacterium (assembly GCA_013140805.1). Taxonomy (NCBI): domain Bacteria; phylum Candidatus Eiseniibacteriota; species Candidatus Eiseniibacteriota bacterium. Next base: position 18,411 of record JABFRW010000178.1, on the reverse strand, counting down.
GCGGTGCGCCGCCAGCTCCGAGGATCGATCGAGTCGAGAAGCGCCTCGACCGGAAGCTGCGGAGCCATCGCGTCGGGATCGCGCTGACTCGAGCCCGGAAACAGGAAATTCGGGTACTGCCTCGTGAACGTCACGCCGCGCACCTCGGCGCGCGCGGCGAGCGCCTCGCCCAGCAGTCCTAAGTACTGCGCGATTCCGCCGCGCCACGGGTGGAAAGGGCCGACCAGCGCGACGCGCATGTCAGGCCTTTCGGCCGCGTCCCCGCCAGCCCCAGGTCATGAGCCCGCGGCGCTCGAACTGGATCGGCACCACCTGCCCGCCGTTCTTCTCGAGCACCGCGGCCACCCGGTGCTTGCGATCGAAGCGGGTGAGCAGCATGAAGTAGCCACCCCCGCCGGCGCCCGGCATCTTCCCGCCGATCGCGCCTTCGCGTCGCGCGAGCTGGTAGAGCTTGTCGACGCGCGAGGTCGAGATCCCCTCGTCGAGCTTCTTCTTCGCCTCCCAGGCCTCGTGCAGCAGCTCGCCCATGCCGTCGACGTCGCCGAGCAGCAGTGCCTTCTTCATCTCGAGCGTCTCACGCTTGAGATGGTGCAGCGCGTTGACGGTGCGCTTGTGGCCCGAGCGGTAGCTCGCAGTCTGACGCTGGATGATGTTCGCCGACTGCCGCGTCTGCCCCATGTAGCACAGCAGCAGGCGGTACTCGAGTTCGCGCAACACGTGGGTCGGGACGCGCAGCGGATTGACGACCGTGGCGTCGCGTCCGAACTCGATGAAGTTGAAGCCGCCGAACGCCGCGGCGTACTGGTCCTGCCGTCCGCCCGCGAGCTTCATGTCCACGCGCTCGATCCGATACGCGAGCTCGGCGACTTCGTAGGACGTGAGCGACTTGCGCTTCCACTCCGCGAGCGCGCCGATCAGCGCGACGCACAACGTAGACGACGAACCGAGCCCCGAACCCGGCGGCGCGTCGCTGTGCACCCACAGGTCGAGCCCGGTCTTGGGCTTGAACTCGCGCACCACGGCCTTGATCAGGTCGAGATTCCCGTCGAGCTTGAGCCGCTTCGGATGGTCGTACTTGGCGACCACGTCGTAGTCGAGGCTCGCAATCGTGGTGCGTGAATCGCGCCGCGGCCGCAGCGAAGCGTAGGCGTACTGATTGATGGTCGCCGACAGGACCATGCCGCCGTGCTCTTCGGGGTAGGGCGATACGTCGGTCCCTCCGCCGCAGAACGACAGTCGCAGCGGCGCCTTGGCGCGCACATACGCCGGAACGCTCATGCCGTCGGGCCTCCCCGCATCGAGCCGAGATCGCGATCGGCGCGCTCCCAGTCCTCGGGCGTGCCGATGTCCCAGAACCCGCCGGCGACGCGCTCGCCGCGCAGACGCCCTTCTGCGGCGAGCCGCGGCAGCACGTCGCGCTCGAGCGACGAGGCGCCCTCCGGCAGCTCGCGCCACAACGCCCCGGAGCATGCCATCACGCCGCCGTTGACCCACGCGGCGCCGTTCCATTCGGGATCCTTCTCGACGAAGCGAATCATGCGGCCGGCATCATCGCACTCGACGCGGCCGCGCGCACGCGCGTCCGGCACCTGAAACAGCGCCAGCGACGCGACCGCGCCGTGCTGCCAGCGCGCCTGCTCGATCTGCCACGGGTCGCAGGGGGCGAACGTATCGCCGTTGAGCACCAGCGCCGCACCCGCGACGTGCGGGCGCGCCAGCGCCAGCGCGCCGCCGGTGCCGAGCGGCTCGCGCTCGATCGAGTACGCGAGTGCCACGCCTCCGGCATTCGCTCCCAGCTGCTCGAGCACCTGTTCGGAACCATGCCCCACACACAACACCGCCTCGCGCACGCCGTGCGACGCAAGCCACTCGAGCTGGTGCACCAGAAACGGGCGACCGCCGATCGGCGCGAGCGGCTTCGGCAGTTCTCCGAAGCGTCCGCGCAGGCGCGTGCCGAGTCCGCCGGCGAGGATGAACGCCTTCACGCGCGACTCCCGCGAGCGACGCTCAGGCGTCCTCCGCCAGGTTGTAGCGGGCGCGCAGCGGGTATTCGGCGCGCGCCGAGAGTGCCGCGATCATCTCTCCGAGCAGCCCCATCAGAATTAGCTGAACGCCGACCAGGCCGAGGCCTGCGCCGAACAGCATCAGCGGGCGCACGCGGATCGGCTCGCCGCCGATGAACAGCACGACGAAGTAGATCGCGACCGCGGCGGCCACTGCGATGAACGAGAGCCCGATGCGCCCGAACACATGCAACGGCTTCAAGCCGGCGGTCGAGATGAACGCCGCGGCCAGCAGGTCGAGGAACCCATTCACGAACCGCGAGGCGCCGAACTTGCTACGTCCGTAGCGGCGCGCGCGGTGCTGGACGATCGCCTCGGCGACCCGGAAGCCGCGCCAGTGCGCGAGCGCCGGCATGAACCGATGCAGCTCGCCGTAGACCTCGATCGACTCGACGACTTCCCGGCGATAGAGCTTGAAGCCGCAGTTGAAGTCATGCAGCCGCACGCCCGACACCCACGCGGTCACCGCGTTGAACAACTTGGAGGGCAGCGTCTTGGTGATCGGATCGTGGCGCTTCTGCTTCCAGCCCGACACCAGGTCGAAGCCTTCTTCGAGTTTCGCGATCAGGCGCGGCAGCTCGGCGGGATCGTCCTGCAGGTCGGCGTCGAGCGTGACGATCCACTCCCCTTGCGCGAGTCGGAAGCCGGTCGCGAGCCCCGCCGACTTTCCGAAGTTGCGTCTCAGAGAGACGCCGCGCACCCGCGCATCCGCGGCCGCCAGCTCGGCGATCACGCGATCGGAGCCGTCGCGCGAACCGTCGTCGATGTAGAGGATCTCCCACGCGGGCCCGAGTGCTTCGAGCGCGCGCGTCAGCTCGGCGTTCAGCTCGCGCAGGCTCTCGGCCTCGTTGAACAGCGGCACCACGGCCGAAATGTGGGGAGTGGCGGTCACCGGCGTCTTGCCTCCGTGTCGTCGAGCGTCCGTGCCCGATTCGGCGCGCGACGATACACCAGCCGCGGGGTCATGCGCCCGCGTACAGCTCCCGCGCCCACGCGGCCTCGGCCGCCAGGCCTTCCTCGATACCGACCTGCGGCACGTAGTCGAGATCGGCCTTCAAGCGGGTGGCATCCGCACGCGTACGCAGCGGATCACCGGGCGGGCGCGGCTGGAATTCGAGTTTCGCCTTCGCGCCGAGTGCCCGCTCGAGGATCTGGATCGATTCGAGCACATCGACCTGGGACCCGCCTCCCACGTTGTAGACGCCCTGCGGTTCGCTGCGCTTCCATGCCCGCACGTTCGCCTCGACGGCGTCCGAGATGAACGTGAAGTCGCGCGACTGCTTGCCGTCGCCGTAGATCGTGAGCGCGTCGCCGCGCAGCAGCGCGCGACAGAAGCGATGGAACGCCATGTCGGGGCGCTGGCGCGGCCCATAGACCGTGAAGTAGCGCAGCGCCGAGACCGGAACGCCGAAGTTGCGACCGTACAGCAGCACCAGGTGCTCGGCCGCCAGCTTGGTCACGCCGTAGGGCGAGAACGGCCGCGGCAGCATCGCCTCGTCGGTCGGATAGCGCTCGGCATCGCCGTACACCGACGACGAGGACGCATACACGAAGCGCTCGAGCGTAACGTCGCGATAGCGCTCGAGCAGCCGCTGAGTGGCGAGCACGTTGTGCGCGGTGTAGGTCGCGAACTCGGCACCCCACGACGCCCGGACGCCGGGCTGTGCGGCCTGGTGATAGATCACGTCGACCGTCGGCAGCGCCGCGAGATCGTCGCGTCCCAGGTCCAACTCGAGCAGCGTGAACGCCGGATGCGCGGAGGCCGAGGCGAGATTGCGCCGCTTGAGCGACGGATCGTAGTAGTCCGTGAAGCAGTCGACTCCGGTCACTCGCACGCCGTCGGCGAGCAGGCGTTCGGTCAGCGAGGAACCGATGAAACCGGCGGCGCCGGTGACGAGGGCGTGCGCCATGGCGTCAGGGCAACTGCGGCGGCGGCAGCGGCGGCGCGTTCGCGGACGGAGCGCGCCCGAGCTGACGCATGTGGCCGTCGTAGAGCGCGCGTACCTGTTCGTCGTCGGGCCGGATCGCGAGCCAGCGCTGCAGGTACTGGAGCGCCGGCTCGGTCTGGCCGCTCTCCCACAGCATCGAGTAGGCGCCGAGGTAGGCGTAGAAGTAACCGCGATCCAGATCGATCGCACGATTGAACTCGGCGAGCGCGCCCCGCAGATCACCCTGCAACATGCGGCCGACGCCCAGGTAGTAGTGCGCGTCGGGCAGCATCGGGTGACGCACCGCCATGCGCTCGAACAGGCGCGTGGCGCGCAGCGTGTCGCCACCGTCCAGATAGAAGCGTCCGAGCGGGATCATGACCTCGACGATGTCGGGGAACATGCGCTCGACGCGCTCCAGTTCCGCGACCGACTCGGCGTGGTCGCCGCGCTGCTGCGCCAGCTGCGCCAGCTCGAGATGTGCCGCTGCGTAGTTGCGGGTCAGCGTCGAGGCGTTCTCGTCTTTGTAGACGGTCGAATCCCAGCGCCCGTCGGCCGTGAACAGCCCGCGGTACTTGAAGGTCTCGTACAACGCCTGCCGCATCTTCGCTTCATCGGCGCGCGGCCCGAGCGTGTCGGGGTTCACGCGGTACACCAGCCCTTCGAGCGTGAAGTACTTGTCGAGGCCGCCGTGCTCGGGAACCGTGACCGCGAAATACGGCTGCTTCTTCCAGCCGCCGTCGGCGGCGCGGTTCGCCTCGTGGATGTGACCGATCATGATCTTGTTCGTCATCAGGATGTTGCCGTTCTCGTCCTGAACCGCTCCCGGTCCCAGCAACCGCACGGTCGCGTCGTCGAGGGTGATCGGAACCTTGGGCTCTTCGTCGCGCAACTGAAAGATGTACCAGTCGGTGTTGAGCAGGCTCATGTTGACGATGCGCACGTCCTTGCGGAACCCCTCGACCTGCTGGATGTACCACAGCGGGAAGGTGTCGTTGTCGCCGTTGGTGTAGATGAACGAGTTCGGCGCGAGCGTCGCGAGCATGTTGTAGGCGTAGTCGTGCGCCACGAAATTGTGGCTGCGGTCGTGCGTGAACCACAGATTGCGCGCCAGCAGCACCGGCTGCGCGAGCAGGATCGCGCCGCAGGCGGCGAGTCCCACGCGCTGCGCACCCTCCGCCTCGAAGGAGTCGCGGACCCACGCCATCAGCCACGCCGATCCCATGCCGATCCACAGGGCATACCAGTGGTATCCGGTGGTGAAGAAGTAGTCGCGGTCTCGGACTTCGGAGTCGGAGAAGTTGAGGAACAGGATCATTCCGGCGGTCGAGAACAGGAACATGGTGCCGGTGCTCGCGAAGCCGGTGCGATCGCGCCGCGACTGCCACACCAGGCCCATGATGCCGAGTCCGAGCGGAAGGATCACGGTCCACAGCCGGTCGCCGGGGAACAGCGGCCACTGACGACTGAAGTAGCGCCAGAACTCCTTGTTGAGCTGGGTCTCGACCACCTTGCCGCGGCGCACGAACATGCTGGTCTGCCCGTACTGCTTACGCTCCAGCTGGTCCTTCAGGCGCGACCAGTTCGAAGGGTCGCCTTCGTTGATCGCGGGGTGCTGAGCGGCGCGGATCGGCAGGTAGAGATGCGTCGAATAGCCGGCCACCATCAGGAACAACGCGAGCGCCAGGATGCGACCCTCGTGATGGCGACGCGCGAGCAACACCAGCGGTACGACGACCGAGGCGAGGGCGAGGAACGCGGTGCCGGGCGTGAACTCGCTGTCGCCAAGCGCCACCGTCATCGCGATGCCGGCGGCGAGTGCCGCGGCGCCGACCAGCCAGCCGTTGAGCTTCCGCTGATACGCGAAGATGATGAACTGAATGGTGAACAGTCCGATGATGCCGCCGGCCATGCGCTCGAGTCCGTAGGGCGCGAGCAACGCCGACAGGACCGGGGTGCCGAACATCAGTGCCGCGCGTCGATCGACGAGCCACATCATGACGAGCAGCGGCAACGCCAGCATTCCGACGCCGAGATGCAATCCGACGCACAGCCACATGAGGTAGACGCACATCAGCAGCGGTCCGGCGAGCGGGCGCTTCTCGTGCGCCTCCCACCACTTGAGCCCGAGCCAGAACACCAGGATCTGAGCGAGGCTCATGAGCGAGTAGACCTCGGCCTCGGTCGCGTTCTCCCAGAAGCTGTCCGAGAACGCGAGCAGCAACGCGCCGACCGTCGCACCGATCACCGCCAGCCATTCGTCGCTCGCTTTGCGCTCGGTGCCCTGCGCGAGACGGATGAGTCGCAGCGTCGTGAAGTAGGTCATCACGACGGCGAGCGCCGAGGCGATCGCGGACAGGCCGTTCACGCGTTCAGCGATCGAACCGAACGGAAGCAAGGTCGCGATGCGGCCCAGCATGACGTAGAACGGGGTGCCGGGCGGATGCGGAATGCCGAGGATCGTCGCGACCGCGATGAACTCGCCCGAGTCCCAGAACGGCACCGAGCGTTGCATGGAGAGCAGGTAGACGACGGCGGACAGCAGACCGACCAGGATGCCGCCGGCCCACGCGACACGCTTGCTCCACTGCATCGTACGAGTCCTCCGGGGAACGGCGCGCGGCGACGAAGATGCGGCCGCCGAGACTAGCACCCCCGCCGCGCGGCGCGCGAACGCTTCAGCCTCTCCTGCGCCGCGGCATTCGCACCAGGAACACGAGCCCGCCGAGCAGGCTGACGGCGACCGCCACCAGATAGGTGGTGAACTGAAGCGAGAAGGCCGCCGCCCGCTCGACGCCGATGAGCCCGAACAGCACCACGCCGGCGCCCTCGCGAATGCCGAGCCCATTGAAGGACAGCGGCAGCGAGACCACGACGGCCAGCAGCGGCACGAACAAAAGGAAATAGACGAACGGCACCGGAATCCCGAGTGCTCGCGCCACCAGCGCATGCACGCAGATGCGCGAGATTTGAGTGACGAGCGCGAGCCCGCCCATCGCGAGCAGCAACCCACGCCGTTCGCGGAACAGCGAGAGCCGCGCGGCGAGGTCGTCGAGATGCGGCGCGAGGCGCGCGAGCCCCACGCGGCTCAGCAGCCGGTCGAGCACCGGCACCAGCGCCGGGTGAAACACCACCCACAGCATGCTGACGCTGGCAGCGAAGAACGCCACCACCAGCGCATAGGCGACCCCCATGTGGAAGCGATCGAGCGCCGGGATCGACGTCACGAGCGCGAGCCCGGCCAGAGCCACGGTGCCGATCAGTCGATCCATGAGCACGGCCGAGAGCGCCGCGGTGCGGGTCGAGCCGTGACGCGATGCGTCGGCGATGCGCGAGATGTCGCCGCCGATGTTCGCCGGCAGCAGATTGTTGAAGAACAATCCGACATGGTAGTAAGCAAGCACCTTCCAGCCCGGAATCCGGATGTCGACCGCGCGCAGCAGTCGCCCCCACTGATAGGCACCGAGCACGTTGCTGAAGAACATCATGGCGAGTGCCGCCGCGAGCCAGCGCGGGTCGGCAGCCTGCAGCGAGGCCCGCACCTGATCGGGATCGATGCGGCCGAGCAGGAACCACAGCAGCGCGGCGCTGATCGCGAGCTTGATCGCGATCGCCACGAATGCACCGCGCGAGGGGCCGCCGTTCGGTGCGCTCACCCGCGGACGCTCGTACGGGCGGTGAGCAGCGCGTCGAGGGAGCGCGAAGCGCACTCGGACCACTGGAAGCGCGAGGCCCACGCGAGCCCGCCGCGCTCGAGCCGCGCGCGCAGCGCTCCATCGGTCAGCACCCTGGCGAGCGCGTCGGCGAGCGCCGTATCGTCACCGTAGGGAACCAGCAACCCGGTCTCGTCGCGCCGCACCGAGTCGCGCAGGCCCGGACTGTCGGCCGCCACCACCGCGGTGCCGCATGCCCCGGCTTCCACCACCGTGAGCCCCCACCCTTCCTTCGGCGAAGGCTGCACGACCACCCACGCCTGCTGCATGCGACGCACCTTCTCGGGACCCGGCACGAAGCCCAGGAACTCGACCGCATCACCGAGCCCGGCGCGTCGTGCCATCGCATGAAGCCGAGCCGCGAACGGGCCATCGCCGATCACCTCGACCCGGACGTCCGGTACGCGATCGCGAAGCCGCGGCAGCGATCGGAACACCCAGTCCACGCCCTTGTAGCGTCTCAGCCGGCCCACGTAGAGCACCGTCGGTCGCGCGTGCTTCGAGACCGCGTGATCGGGCCGGTAGCGCTCGTGGTCGAGGCCGCAGTGCACCACCGTGATCCGCTCGGCTGCGATTCCGCGCGCGATCAGGTCGTCTCGGGTGCTGTCCGAAATCACGACGAACGGAGCGTCGCGGTACGCCGACGGGATGCGACGCTCGAGCATCACGACGTAGGCCGCGATGAGTGCATTCGCCTCGCGAAACGCGGTGGTGCCGAACAGATGAGGCACGATCACACCCACCGGCGCACGCGTTGCACGGGGCGCGAAGCACGGCACCTTGTTGATGTCTTCCACCACCAGGTCCGGCGCCGGATTCGAGAACTCGCGTCGCAGGATGCCGGACAGCTCGAGGTTGAAGTTCCACCAGTCGGCGCGGCGCACGATGCGCATGCCGCGGTGCTCGGCTTCGGAAGGCGCGCCGCGAAATCCACTCGCCAGCCACGTGACGCGCCAGCCGCGCCGCACCGCTTCGAGCAGGATGTGCTCGAGGTGGAGTTCCGCGCCCCCGGCTTCCGGGTGCATGGGATCGCGGAAATTGACGGCCAGCAGATGCGGGGCCGCGTTCACGGCTTTTCGGCCACCGTGCCGATCACGTGACTCACGTAGAGCGTCCAGCGCTGGCCGCGAACCGCGCGCCGAAAGGCGCGCCCGAGCGGGGTGAGCACCGGCACCTGAGGATCGAGCGGAAGCTGCAGCCCCGCGCGCTTGAAGACCTCGCGAAACGCGCGATAGGCCAGCCCCGGCACCATCCAGTCGCCATAGGTGCGGCGCGGACGCAACCCCGCCGCCGCGCACACGCGCTCGAGCTGTGCCGCCGTGAACTGGGTCTCCCAGCCCGCGAACCAGCGATTGATCGCGATCAGGCTCTGCTTGAGAAGCGTGTAGAGGTGGAAGGTCTGCGGCACGTCGACCACCACGCGGCCGCCGCGCGCGGTGACGCGAGCGTTCTCGCGCAGCAGCGGCTGCGGATCGCGAAAGTGCTCGAGCAGCCCCTGATGGAACACCACGCGAAACGCACCCTCCCGAAACGGCATCGCCAGCGCATCGGCGCGCACCAGATGCACGGGTACGTTCTGCTCGCGGGCCAGGCGCTGCACGATTCCGAGCGACGCCGGCGAATAGTCGAGCACCACGCCGATCGCGCCCGCGCGCGCGAGCCCGATCAGGTCACGGCCCGAGCCGGCGCCGACCTCGAGCACCGCCGCCCCGCGCACCTCGCCATCGGCGAGAATCTCGCGCACCAGCCGATCGCCGGTCGAGTAGGTGTCCTCGACCCGCGCGTGCGAGCGCCAGTACGCCTCCCAGTGCCCGAGCGTGGACTGACGCGCCATCACTCGCCCCACTGCAGGCGCTCGGCCAGGAAGCGTGGCAGCCCGGCATCGTGGATGCGCCGCATCGCGCCGGCGATGTCGTACTCGAGCCGCACGTGCTGCAGCGTGCCCTCGCCCTCGTCCCAGATCAGGTAGGCCGCACGCGGATCGCCGTCGCGCGGCTGTCCCACGCTGCCGACATTCACGAGGTAGCGATGCCCCGGCTCGACACGCACCGTCTCGGCGCGGGTGTAGCGCACCTGATCGCCGTGGCGATCGAACACCCCCGGGTAGTGCGAGTGCCCGATGAAGCACAGCGACTCGACGTAGGCGGTCATTTCCTCGGCGGCCTCGGCCGGCGACAGCACGTAGTGCCACTCCTCGGGAGCCGCCGGTGACGAGTGCACCAGGCGGGTGCCGCGCCACTCGACCTGGAACGGCAGACCGCGCAGGTACTCGCGATGGGCGGGCGTGAGGTTGCTCTCGGTCCAGCGCGCGGCGAGTGCGGCGTTGTGATTGAAGTAGCCGAGCTTGATGCGGCCGCACGCCGCCAGGTCGTGGTTGCCGGCGACCGAGTGTTCGATCAGCGGCTGCAGTCGGTCGATGCATTCGTTCGGCGAGGCGCCGTAGCCGACGAAATCGCCGAGGCACTGGATCGAGTCGGGCCGGCGGCGCTCGATGTCGGCGAGCACGGTCTCGAGCGCCTCGAGATTGCCGTGAATGTCGGTCACGATCGCATGCCGCATGGGGGTCATCCTCGCAGGAACGCGGCGCGCGCGCTCATGCGAATTCCGCAGGCCGCAGCGTGCGCGCGACGCGATCCAGCACGCCGTTCACGAAGCCGCCCGACTCGTCGGAGCCGAAGCGGCGAGCGATCATGATCGCCTCGTCGAGCACCACACGCGCCGGCGTTCCGGGCCGCGCAATCAACTCGGCGACCGCGAGGCGCAGCACCGCGCGGTCGGTGGCGGCGAGTCGCGCGAGCGGCCAGTGGCTGGCTGCACTCGCGATCGATTCGTCGATGCTCGCGAGATTCGCGCTCAGCGCGCCGGTCAGGTCGGTCGCCAGTTCACGCGGATCGTCGGCGAGTTCGGCGGCCTCGGGCAGCTGCTTCCACAGCTCTCCGATCGAGTCGCCGATGAGGTCGGACTGATAGGCCACCCGAAAGACCAGCTCGCGCGCCTGATGACGCGCGCCCTCGACCGGTGCGCTCACGAGTTCGCGCCCGCGAGGATGCGTCGCAGCGTCACCATCTGGATCGCCGCCAGCGCCACGTCGGCGCCGCGATTGCCGAGCGCTCCGCCGGAACGTGCCGCCGCCTGTTCGGCGTTTTCGGCCGCCAGCACCCCGTTCAAGACCGGCAGGCCGGAGTCGAGCATCACCTGCAGGAGTCCCTCGGAGGCGGCCTCGGAGACGAGGCGGAAGTGCTCGGTCTCTCCGCGAATCACCACGCCGAACGCGAGGATCGCATCGACGCCGCCGCGTTCCGCCAGCCACTTGGCGGCCACCGGCAATTCGTAGGAGCCCGGCACCCACGCGAGCGTCACCGACTCGTCAGTCACGCCGCGGCCGCGCAGCACTTCGCAGGCCGCGTCGACCAGGCGCTTGACGTAGGACTCGTTGAAGCGTGCGGCCACCAGCGCGTAGCGGTGCCCGCTCGCATCGTGCCCGGGCCGCAACTCTCGAATGCTCACGTCTCCCCCAGCTTGAGATCCAACAGGTGCCCGAGCTTGTCGCGCTTTGTGGCGAGGTAGCGCCGGTTGTGGCGCGTCGAGGGGAGTTCGATCGAGACCCGCTTGCGGATGTGGAGGCCGTAGGCTTCGAGCCCGATGATCTTGCGCGGATTGTTGGTGAGCAGGTCGAGTGCTCCGATCCCCAGGTCGACGAGGATCTGCGCGCCGATGCCGTAGTCGCGCAGGTCGGCGGGGAATCCGAGCTTGACGTTCGCCTCGACGGTGTCGAGCCCGCGGTCCTGGAGCGCGTAGGCACGCAGCTTGTTCGCGAGCCCGATCCCGCGCCCTTCCTGCCGCAGGTAGAGGAGGACGCCGTGACCGTTTTTTGCGATCGCGCGCATCGCGGCGCGCAATTGCGGACCGCAATCGCAGCGCTGCGAGGCGAACACATCGCCGGTCAGGCACTGCGAGTGGACACGCACCAGCGTGGGGCGGGCCTTGCGGATCTTGCCGAACACCAGCGCGATGTGGTGATCGTTCTCGAGCGTGCTCTCGTAGAGGTGCATCTGAAACTTGCCCTCGGGCGTCGGCAGCGGCACCGAGACCAGCCGGCGCACCAGCATCTCGCTGCGGCGCCGCCACGCGATCAGATCCCGGATCGCGAGCAACCCCAGATCGTGGGTGGCGGCGAAGGTCTGCAATTCCGGCAGCCGCATCATGCGCCCGTCTTCGCGCAGGATCTCGCACAGCGCGCCGACCGGCTGGAGACCCGCGAGCCGGCACAGATCGGGCACCGCTTCGGTGTGCCCGGCACGGCGCAGCACGCCGCCCGGCACCGCGCGCAGCGGAAAGACGTGGCCGGGGCGCGCCAGGTCCTCGCCGCGCGTGCGCGGATTCGCGAGCACCCGCAGCGTGCGCGTGCGGTCGAACGCCGAGGCTCCGGTCGTGGTGCCCTTGATGGCATCGACCGACTCGGTGAACGGGGTGCCGAAGCGCGCGGTGTTGCGGCTCACCATGAGCTTGAGATCGAGTCGATCCGCGACTTCGGGCGCCATCGGGGCGCACAGGATGCCGCGGCCGTGCTTGATCGCGAAGTTCACCATGCGGGCGGTCGCCTTCTCGGCCGCGAACACCACGTCGCCTTCGTTCTCGCGGTCGGCGTCGTCGACCACCACCAGCATGCGGCCCGCGCGGATGCGCCGGATCGCTTCCTCGACGCCGATGAACGGCGACGCGGCGGCGCGGCGCGCGGGGCGCGGCTTGCGCGCCGGGCGGAGGGTTCGCCGGCTCGACTTCTTCTTCACGACGAACTCTCCCGGGATGGGGTCGTCTCGAGCAAGCGCGCCACGTAGCGGGCAAGCAGATCGACTTCGAGGTTCACACGCGAACCGGCACGGTACTCGCCCGCCACGGTGGCCGCCAACGTGTGAGGGATGAGCGCGATCTCGCACCCCGCCGTCGTGACGCTGGCAATCGTGAGGCTGACGCCGTCGACCGCCAGCGAGCCCTTGAACGCGACGAATCGCGACAACTCGCCCGGCACCGCGAGGATCAGGCGGCGGCCCTCGCCTTCGGCGCGCATCTCGATGACCTCGCCCGCGCCATCGACGTGGCCCTGGACCAGATGCCCGCCGAGCCGCTGATCCAGTCGCAGCGCGCGCTCGAGGTTTACTCGCGTGCCGTCCGTCCAGCTTCCGACCGTGCTGCGTGCGAGGGTTTCCGGCACCGCCTCGACTGCGAATCGCTGCGGCTCGATCGCGATCGCGGTCAGGCAGCAGCCATTGATTGCGATCGAGTCCCCGAGTGCCGCTCCGGCGGCGATCGCGGCGCTGGCGATCCAGAAGCGGCGACCGCCCGGGCGCTCCTCGACCTGCTGCACGACTCCCACGGTCTCGACCAGTCCGGTGAACATCAGCGTTCGAGCTCCACCAGGGTGAGCGTGTCGGCACCGAGGCGCTGCTGGCGCTCGATGCGTCCGCGCCGGATCGCGTCGCCGAGCGGCGGCGCCCACTCGAGGCCGTCGCGACCGAGCAGGGTGGGCGCCGTGAAGAGCGCGAGGCGATCCACGTAGCCGGCGTGAATCCAGCTGCCGGCGAGCGCGGCGCCGCCCTCGAGCATCACTTCGTGGCGTCCTTCGCGTGCCAGTCGTTCCGCGAGCGTAGACGGACACACGCCACCGAAGCCGGCACGCACGCGCCACACGCGTACGCCGCGGCGCTCGAAAGCGCGCACTCGGGCGAGCGTCGCGCGGCGCGTGCACACCAGCACGGTTCCGCGCGCGAGCGGAGGTCGGAACAGTCGCAGCGTGAGCGGCAACGAGGCATCGGCGTCGCACACCACGCGCAGCGGCTGGCGCGCGCCACGGACGCCGCGCACGGTGAGACGCGGATCGTCGAGTCGCGCGGTCTCGGATCCGATCACGATCGCGTCGGTGAGCGAACGCATGCGATGCACTTCGTGACGCGCCTCGGCGCGCGAGTCCGCCGGCCGGTGCGATGCGACCGTCGAGCGAAGCTGCAAGCTTGAGCGTCACGCGCGGCCGAGCCTCGGTGTGGGCGCTCCAGTAGCCGCCGAGTTGTTCGCGAGCCTCGTCCGCCAGACACCCGAGCTCGACCTGAACGCCCGCGGCGCGCAGGCGACGCAGGCCGCGGCCATTCACGATCGCGTGAGGATCGCGCAGCGCGACCACGCAGCGCCGGATGCCGGCCGCCAGGATGGCGTCGGCGCACGGCGCGGTGCGTCCGCGGTGAGCACACGGCTCGAGCGTGACGTAGAGCGTGGCACCCCGCGCTTTCGCGCCGGCGCGGCCGAGCGCCACCACTTCGGCATGAGCCTCACCCAGCGCGCGGTGCCAGCCCTCTCCCACGACACGGCCTGCGCGCGTCACGACCGCACCGACCACGGGATTCGGACTGGTGTGGCCGCGCCCCCTCTCGGCGAGCGCGATCGCGCGGCGCATGAACCGCTCGTCGTCCTCGCCGCGCTTTGCCATGAGTGCCGTCCTCCAACGAATGACGCCCCGCAGGAACGAGTCCCCGGGGCGTGCACGATCGCGCCGAGAGGCAGCGGGCCGCGTGGCGTCGAAAGGCTCCGCTCGCGGGCTTTATCGCCGGTGGGGAACTGGCACCCCGCCCCGAAGGAGCAAGGCGGCGAAGATAGTCAGCGCGCGCGAACAGTGTCAACGCACGGTCGGGCGGGCGGGCGCACGCCCGCTCGCGGACATGCGGAGGCGATCAGTAGTGAAAGACGAGGCGCGCCTGAATGAGGGTCCAGGTCTCGTTCGAGACGAACGCGAAGCGGGTGTTCGCCTCGAGCCCGACGCGCACCGGCGCGGGGCTTCGCTTCATCAGAGTGACGCCGGCGGCGACCGCGGGTGCCACTTCGCGCACTCCGAGCGACTCGAACTGCGCGGCGCCGATCGACGACAGGTCCGCACGCGCCGCGACCAGCCCGGGCCCGAACGATACGCGACCGATCGGACCACGCCAGGCCGGCTGCCAGTGCGCGAGTGCCAGAATCTCGAGCGCGCTGTAGTCGAGATCGGCGAGCAGGCTGCCGTCGCTCACGGTCTTGCCACCGAGCAGATTCACGCCCACTTCCATGCCGGCGCGCAAAGTCGTTGTCACCGGCAGGTCGATGCCACCCGCGAACGAGATGTTGCCACCGGGCGCGTTCTCGATCAGCAGCTGCGAGTAGCCGACCGACAGATGTCCGCGCAACGGCTCGACCCAGGCGAGCCCGGCGGCCGAGGCGGGCCCGGCGATGGCCGCGCACAGCGCCGCCACGCACAGAGCAGCCGCGTACAACGGAACCCAGCGAAGCGATCGCACCTGCACGTCGAACCTCACTTGTTGAAGCGAATCTCGAAGCAGTCGCCATCCTGCACGCGGTATTCGCGGCCCTCGAGCCGCAGCCAGCCCTTGTCACGCGCCTGCGAGTGACCACCGGCTTCCAGCAACTTGTCCCACGGAATGGTCTCGGCTCGAATGAAACCCTTCGCGAGATCCGAGTGGATCTCGCCCGCGGCGTCGACCGCGGTATCGCCCTTCTGCACCGTCCAGGCTCGCACTTCGTCGGGGCCGACGGTGAAGAATGAGAGCAGCCCCAGCAACTCGTAACACGCCCGAATGACGAGCGAGAGCCCGTCCTCGGTCGCCCCCAGCTCGGCTCGGAACGACGGCCGGTCGGCAGCCGGCAGCGACACGATTTCGCGCTCCAGATGCGCACGGAGCGCGACCGCGCCTGCTCCGGGTCCCGGAGCGGGCGGCTTGCGATCCGACGCATCGTCCTGGTTGTACACCACGAGCAGGGGTTTGAGCGTCATGAATTGAAAGCCGCGCAGCAGCTTGAGGTCGTCTTCGGTGATCTCGGCTTCACGCAGCGGGCGTTCCTGCTCGAGCAGCGCGCGGCACCGCAGCAGCGCGGCGTGCTCGGCCTCGGCCTGCTTCTTTCCGATCCGCAGCTCCTTCTCGATCCGCTCGATCCGGGTCTCGCAGATCGCCAGGTCGTTGAACGCCAGTTCGGTGTCGAGCGTGCGCAGATCCCGCGCGGCGTCGACGCCCGCTTCCGCGGGTACCGCGGGATCCTCGAAGTCGCGAACCACCGCCACCAGCGCGTCGCAGTTGCGGACCCCGGCGAACAGGTCGGTGCCCTTGGCGGCCGAGCGCGCGCTCTGGCCCCCGGCTGCGACCGTGTCCACGAACTGGATCTGCGTATAGGTGGTCTTCTTGGGCTTGTAGAGCGCCGACAGCCGGTCGACCCGCTCGTCGGGGACCTGGACCATGCCGATCTGTTCGCGGCCCTGGCTCGAAGCGGCCGCACCGGAGGCGGTGAGCAGGATCTGGAACAGCGTGCTCTTACCGGATTGCGAAAGCCCGAGGATGCCGACGCGTTTCATTCAGGAACCCGTAAGGAGGGAATGAAAACGCCCGCCGGAGGAATGCTCGCGGGCGGGCAGGGAGGACGAGCGGCGCGGAGGCTACGTGCGCGGTCGGGCGAGTGTCAACGCCGTGCGGCCAGGATGAAGCCGAGCTCGGTGCGTCAGGACTTGGAGCCGCCCGGCTCGCCGTAGACCTTCGAGAGCGCGACGCGCAGCTGGTCGCTGACTCCGCTCGGCAGCTCGATCGGTCGCTCGGCCTGATACAGCATGATGGTCTTCTTGAGCGTGTCCACTTCGAGCTGACAGTCGTGACAGGCGTGAAGGTGTTCCTGAATGGCCAGGCACAAGGCTTCGCGGGCGTCCGCATCGAGGAAGTCACTGAGCTGGCTCAGCACCTCTTCGCAGTTCAAACGCTTCCTGGGTGTGGACTCCACCGTTCGAAAACTCCCGGCCTGATCACACGTGGCATGGCGGGCCTTCGGTCGGGAGTTCCGCCGTCGCCCAGTCGGCCCGCGTTCATAGATGCGGCGCGGTCCGAAGCGTTCGCAAAAATCTCACACTTCGCCGGGGCAGGGCCAGAGGGGATGTACCCCTCCCGGGACGACGCCTGCACGGACGGTTACCTGGAAGCGCGATTTGCACACCTTCCCGGCCCGATTGAGGACTGGTGACCCGTGTTGGGATCGAACCAACGACACCCTGATTAAAAGTCAGGTGCTCTACCGACTGAGCTAACGGGTCACCGAATTCGACCTGCGACAGCGGCGTCTCAGCGCCGCGGGACCTCGGCTTCGGGCGCCGCTCCGACCGAAACCAGCCGGATCGGCACTCCGAGCGCCTGCTCGACCCACTCGAGATAAGCACGAGCGGCGCCTGGCAGGTCGGTCCATTTTCGCACGGCGGTGGTAGGAGACTTCCAGCCCGCGAATTCGCGCCACACCGGCACGCAGCGTTCGAGCGCCGCGGCGGAGGTTGGAAAGCCATGAACCGGCTGGCCGTCGAGCGCGTAATCGGTGGCGACGCGAATGGTCTCGAACTCGTCGAGCACGTCGAGCTTGGTGAACACGATCTCGTCGAGACTGTTGACGCGCGCCGCGTAGCGCAGCGCGGGCAGGTCGAGCCAGCCGCAGCGGCGCGGGCGGCCGGTGGTGGCGCCGTACTCCTCGCCGGCCTCGCGCAACCGCGCGGCTTCGTCGGGCGGCATCTCGGTCGGGAACGGGCCGTGGCCGACGCGCGTGGCGTAGGCCTTGGCGACGCCGATCACCCGGTCCACCACGCGGGGTCCGAGCCCCACTCCGAGCGTCGCGCCCGAGGCACTCGCGGGTGACGAAGTCACGAACGGATAGGTGCCGTGGTCGAGATCGAGCAGCGTCCCCTGCGCGCCCTCGAGCAGCACGCGCTTTCCGGCCGCGAGTGCTTCGTGCAGCTCGAGCGAGGCATCGCACACCATGGGTTCGAGCCAGCGCCGCAACGGCTCGAGTGAGTCGAACAGCGTGCCGCCGCTCATCGACGCGAGCGGTGCCGCTTCGGGGAACTCGCGGCGAAGCCGGGCGAGATTGCGATCGCAACGCTCGACGAACGTCTGGCGATCGAACGCGTCGCCGACTCGCAGGCCCACGCGGGCGGCCTTGTCACGGTAGGCGAAGCCGATGCCGCGACCGGTGGTTCCGATCGCGCCGGGTCCCTGTTCGGCGACGGCCTCGACCGCGCGGTGATACGGCAGGATCAGGTGAGCGCCGGCGCTCACTCCGAGCCGGCCCGCGACCTCGATGCCGATCGCCTCGAGGTGCGAGACTTCCTCACGCAGCCGCTCGAGATCGACCACCACTCCATTGCCGATCAGGCACCGCACGCCCGGAACCATGATTCCGGACGGCACCAGGTGGAGCACCGTCGTCACCGCGCCGCGCACCACGCTGTGGCCGGCGTTGGGCCCGCCCTGGTAACGCGCGACGACATCGGCGTTCGCGCTCAGCGCGTCGACGATCTTGCCCTTGCCCTCATCGCCCCATTGAGCGCCGACCACCACCGTGCATGGCATCGCATCCCTCCCGACAAAACGCGGGGCACGCTACCGCGTGCGGGAGTTGTGGCGCAAACCGCGGAGGGGACGGCGTGGGGAGCTGCGAGTGATTCGCGTGGGGGTTGATTCGAAAATAGAGCTTGACGACTTTCGGGCGCGACATCGCCGCGACGCACGACTCGCCCGCTGAGATCGCTGCAGCGTTCGCCACGTGCGCGGAGCTGCACGCAACTCGCGCGGCGCTGAATCGTTTTCGCGCGGCTCGCCGCGAGGCGCCGTGCCGGCCTGCAATTGCGCCGCGAATGCGCATGATATGAAG
>JABFRW010000177.1 GCA_013140805.1 Candidatus Eisenbacteria bacterium | reverse complement strand
GCGCACGCGCTCGATCACCGAGCTGGCGGTGCTGTATCGCACCAACGCGCAGTCGCGGGCACTCGAAACCGAGCTGGCGATGCGCGGCGTGCACTACGAGATCGTCGGCGGCGTCGCGTTCTATCAGCGCCGCGAGGTCAAAGACGTGCTGGCTTACCTGCGCCTGGGCGTCAATCCGCTCGACGCGGCCGCATTCTGGCGCGCGTGGAACACGCCGCGTCGCGGGCTCGGTGACGCGGTGCGGAGCCGTGTCGAGGAGCGGGTCGCCAACGGCGCGGCCTCGCCGCTCGAGGCGCTGCGTCGACTCGCGAGCGAAGGGGCTTTGTCGCGTGCCGCGACGGTCGGTGCGCTTGCGTTCCTGGCGATCATCGACGAGGTGGCGGCACGCGGAGCGGACCCGGTCGATCAGGTGCTGGACCGGGTGCTCGAGGTCAGTCGTTACATCGAATCGCTGGACGGCGAGAGTTCCGAGGTCGAGGAGCGCCGCGCGAACCTCGAGGAATTGCGGACCGGAGCCGCCGCGTATGCGAGCCACGCGCACGATGCCGGCGTGGCGGCGTTCCTGTCCGAGACCGCACTGCTCACCGACCTGGACCGGGTCGACGGGAGCGGTGATCGGCTGCTGCTGATGACGGCGCACAATGCAAAGGGACTCGAATTCCCGGTCGTGATCGTGGCCGGGCTCGAGGAGGGCCTGCTGCCCCATGCCTCGTCGCTCGACGATCCCGCCGAGCTCGAAGAAGAGCGACGCCTGTTCTACGTCGCGCTGACTCGCGCACAGGATGAAGTGCTGATGTGCGCGGCGGCGTGGCGACGCCGGCACGACGGCATGGGCGGGGGCGCGGTGTCGCGCTTCGTCGACGAGGTCCCCGAGGATGTACTGACCCGTGAGGGCATCTCCGATCCGGCATGGGGACACGGAACGGCACCGGATCGCTTCGACGACGCTCCCAGTGCGCCGTATCGTACCGCGTCCACCGGCCGCGCCGCGCGCACGCCGGCTTCCGATCCGTGGCCGGCGCGCACGAATCCACGCTCGGCCGCGGTCGGGCGCGAGGTCTTTCATGAGTTGTTCGGACGTGGCGTGGTGATGGCCGCCGAAGGGGAGGGTCCGGAAGCCAAGTACACGGTTCGATTCGGCACCCAGATCAAGAAGGTGTTCGGGCGATTCCTCACCGGAGGCGGCGATGTCCATCACGCGGACTGAGGTCGAACGCATCGCCGAGCTCGCGCGGCTCGAGATTCCCGCCGAGGGCATCGAACGCATGACGACCGAGCTCACTGCGGTGCTCGCATTCGTCGCGACGCTCGATCGCCTCGACCTGTCGGGCTGCGAGCCCTCGACGTTTGCGCCCGCCGGCGCCGGTTTGCGCGCGGACGTGCCGGATGCGGACCGTCAGCTCGATCCATCGCGGGCGACCGCGGCGGCTCCGGCGAGCGAGAACGGCTTCTTCCTGGTGCCGCCGATCGTCGAAAACGTGAATCCGTGAGCGAACCGAGCTGGCGAGGATCGGCCGCGCGGCTCGTCGAGCGCGTCACGAGCGGGGAACTCGCCGCCGAGGCGGCGCTCGAAGCGGGCTGGGATGGCCCCGCCGCACAGTGGGAGCCCGAGGTGCACGCGATCGTGCATGCCGATCGCGAAACACGTCGCCTCGCCACGGCGAGCGCACGTCCCGTCGGGCCGCTCGCGGGAGTGCCGGTGGTGCTCAAGGACAACCTCTGCACCACCGACTACGACACCACCTGCGGCTCGCGCATTCTGGCCGGCTATCGCTCGCCCTATGACGCGACGGTGGTCAGGCGTCTGCGGGAGGCCGGCTCGTCGTTGGCCGGCAAGGCGAACATGGATGAGTTCGCGATGGGATCTTCGACCGAGTTCAGCGCCTACGGTCCGACGCGCAATCCGTACGACCTGAGCCGTGTTCCGGGCGGCTCGAGCGGTGGTTCAGCGGCCGCGGTCGCCTACGGCCTGGTGCCGCTCGCGTTCGGCTCCGACACCGGCGGATCGGTGCGACAGCCCGCAGCGTTCTGCGGCGTCTACGGCCTCAAGCCGACCTACGGCCGGCTGTCGCGCTACGGATTGGTCGCGTTCGGATCCTCGCTCGATCAGGTCGGCATCTTCGCGCGACACGCAGGCGACGTGGCGCTCGCGTATTCGGTCGTGGCCGGCGGCGATCCCTACGATGCCACCTCGCGCCCGGGTCCTGCACCCGACGTGTCGGGCTGGGACTCCGGGGTCTCCGGATTGCGATTCGGATGGCCGGCGAATCTGTGGAAGCAGGGCTGCGAGCCCGAAGTGGTCGCGGGACTCGAAGAAGCGGCCGCATGGCTCGAGCGAGCGGGGGCGATTCGCGTGCCGCTCGAGTTCCTGCCCGGCGAGGTCGGCGTCGCGGCCTACTATCTGGTCGCCACCGCCGAGGCGAGCTCGAATCTCGCGCGCTTCGACGGCGTGCGATATGGCCTGCGCGTCGATGCCGACGACATCGGCGCACTCTACCGGCGCACGCGCAGCCGCGGCTTCGGGCCGGAAGTGCAGCGTCGCATCCTGCTCGGCACCTACGCGCTGTCGGCCGGCTACTACGACGCCTTCTATCTCAAGGCGCAGCGGGCGCGCACCCGCATCCGCCGCGAATTCGACGAGGCATTCGTGCGCTGTGACTTCCTGCTGCTGCCGACCGCGCCGACCCAGGCGTTCCGGCTCGGCGAGAAGGTCGACGACCCGCTCGCGATGTATCTGAGCGACATCTTCACGATTGGAGCGAATCTCGCCGGGATTCCGGGACTCACCGTGCCGGTGGGGCTCGGCGGGACCGGGCTCCCGCGCGCCGTTCAGTTGCTGGGCCCCGCCGACGCCGAGCCCACGTTGCTGAGGGCCGGCCGTGCGCTCGAAGTTCGGGGCGAGCGCGCGCGACTCGAGCGACGTCACGAGACGGAGTTCGCATGGCCTACGAAGCGGTAATCGGACTCGAGTGCCACATTCAGGTGGCGTCGCGCACGAAGATGTTCTGCGGCTGCCCGGCCGGATTCGGCTCGACCGCCAACTCGACCGTCTGCCCGGTGTGCCTCGGGCTGCCGGGAGCACTCCCGGTCGCGAACGCGCTCGCGATCGAGGCGACCGCGCGCCTCGGCCTCGCGCTCGGCTGCGAGGTGCGAGAAGAGAGCGTGTTCGCGCGCAAGAATTACTTCTATCCGGACATGCCGAAGAACTACCAGATCTCGCAGTACGACCGGCCGCTGTGTGAAGGCGGGTCGCTGGCCGTCGCGTTCGAGACCGGCACGCGAAGCTTCGCGCTCACGCGCATCCATATCGAAGAAGACACCGGCAAGTCGTTTCACCCCGAACGTCAGGGTGACCGCCGTGTTTCGCGGGTGGACTTCAATCGTGCCGGCGTTCCGCTGATGGAGCTGGTGACCGATCCGGTGTTTCGCGCCGCTCACGAGTGCGCCGCGTTTCTCACCGACCTGCGACGCCTGGTGCGATGGCTCGGGATCTCGGGCGGCGACATGGAGAAGGGCCAGCTGCGCTGTGATGCGAACGTGTCGCTGCGGCCGGTCGGAGCGACTGCGCTCGGCACCAAGACCGAACTCAAGAACCTCAATTCGATCAAGGGCGTCGAGAAAGGGGTGGTGGCCGAGATCGAGCGTCAGCGACGTGTGCTCGAGGACGGTGGACGGATCGAACAGGCCACGCTGCTCTACGACGCGGATCACGACAAGCTCGCGATCATGCGCAGCAAGGAACACGCGCACGACTATCGCTACTTCCCTGAGCCCGACCTGCCGACGGTGCGACTCAGCCGCGCCACGATCGAGGCGGCGCGCGGCCGACTGCCGGAGCTTCCGTGGCAGGCCGAAGCACGACTCGCGGAGCTCGCGATCGGCGACGAACTGCGCTCGATCCTGGTCGCCGACCGCGCGCACGTCGAGCGGTTCGACGCACTGGTTGCGGCCGGATGTGCCCCGCGCTTCGCCGCGCGGGTGGTCGCCAACTGGGAACTGGCGCGGGTCAACAGTGGTGCGATCGCGCTCGAGCGCCTCGAGGAAGTCATGCCGGCCGCAGCGGTGGCAGTGCTGGCGCGCCGCGAAGCGGCGGGCGAG
>JABFRW010000176.1 GCA_013140805.1 Candidatus Eisenbacteria bacterium | reverse complement strand
GGTCGGCGGCGCGCTGAACGGTGTTGCTGACCTCGAGTCCGGTGTGGACGACCACCGCGACCAGCGTCACGAGCAGCGCGAGCCCGACCATCCACATCGACAGCGACGCCCGCAGTCCGCTCAGCAGGCGCACGGAAGCGTCTCCCGGGTTCGGGCGCGCGGCGGAGTGCCGGCGCGATCAACGAGGGGGGCTTGGCGCACGCGTGGATTCACGACGCCTCGCGACTCGCGTAGCGCTTGAGCTTGTTGTGCAGCGTCTTGAGGCTGATGCCGAGGGCACGCGCGGTGTGCGTTTTGTTGTTGGCGAACCGCGCCAGCGCACCGAGAATCGCGCGGCGCTCCAGCTCTTCGAGCGGCTCCACCGACTGCACGCCCGGGGTGATCGCCACCATCGGACGTCCGAGCTTGCGCGGCAGCTCGTCCAGCTCGATCGAGTTGCCGTGCGACAGCACCACGGCGCGCTCGATCGCATTGCGCAGCTCGCGCACGTTGCCGGGCCAGTCGTAGGTCTCGAGGGCCGCCAGCGCTTCGTTCGAGAGCCCTTCGATGGTGCGGCCGTTCTGCTCCGCATACGAGGCGATGAACTGGGCGGCGAGCGACGCGATGTCCTCGCGGCGTTCGCGCAGCGGCGGCACGTGGACGTTGAAGACGTTGAGGCGGTAGTAGAGATCCTCGCGCAGCCGCCCTTCGCGAACCGCGCGCTCGGGTTCGCGATTGGTGGCCGCGATCACGCGCAGGTCGGCGAGCTTCTCGCCGTGCCCGCCGACGCGCCGGAACCGCCGCGTTTCGAGCACCCGCAACAGCTTGGCCTGCAGGCTCGGGGCCATCTCGGTGATCTCGTCCAGGAACAGCGTGCCGCCGGCCGCGTGCTCGAACAGTCCTGCGCGCTCCGCGAGCGCGCCGGTGAAGGCGCCGCGCTCGTGGCCGAACAGCTCACTTTCGAGCAGCGCCTCCGGAATCGCGGGACAGCTCACCGCCACGAAGCGGGCCGCGGTGCGTCCGGACAGTTCGTGGATGGTGTAGGCGACGAAGTCCTTGCCGACGCCGCTCTCGCCGGTGATCAGCACCGAGGCCGAGGACGGCGCGATGCGCTCGATCGAGGTCAGCAGCTGCCGCATCGCGGGCGAGCGTGCGATGAAGGCGCGCGGTCCGTCGACTGCCGCGAGCTTGCCGCGCAACCGACTGACCTCGCTGCGCATCTCGTTGCGCTCGGACAGTCGAGCAATCAACAGCTCGAGGCGATCGATGTCGACCGGCTTGGTCAGGAAGTCGAACGCACCTTCGCGCACCGCCTCGACCGCCACGTCGATGCTCCCGTGACCGGTGAGCATGATGAAGCCGATCCATGGATCCTGCGCGCGCACCTGCCGCAGCAGTTCGAGTCCGCCGGGCCCCGGCTCCATGCGCAGATCGCTCACGATCGCTTCGGGTCGCCAGCTCGACAACAGCTCGAGCGCCTCCGCGACGCTTCCGGCGGTGCGGGCTTCGTGCCCCCACTCGACCAGGTAGTCGCGCAGTCCCTCGGCTGAAGCGATGTGATCGTCGACGACCAGAACGCGCATGGAGATGCCCTCGGCTTCAATCACCGTGTCATTCTTACTCAGACCGAAGATTCTACTCAGTCGGGCGGGTGAGAGCATGCCTTCTTTCGGCCTCGTCGGAAGCTCAGTCGACATTTCGCAACCCCTTGTTGTTTAGCGGCTTTGGCCATTCGCTCGCGAAGGGAAGTCGGGGGACTCCGACGCTGGGGGAACGCGTCTGCGAGCTGGCACCAATCTGGCAGTAGGCAATGGTCGGACCGGATCCGGCGCGCATCACTCGCGCGGCGGCATCGATCCAGAACGACTGACTCGAAGACTCGACCGAGGGTGTGGGCGACTCCCTCGTGCCAGGAGGCCATCGTCGACCGCAAGGTCGCCGATCGCCACGGACGGCATAGCAGAGCAGAGGCGACAGCAGACCAGCAGAGCGAGTGACCGTGGCAACGGACGCGACGGTCTCTCACGAGAGACGTAACTGCTTGGGCGGGTCATGTACCGGAACGGAGCCCGGAGAGAGATGTGGGGAGCGGCTCCCTAACGGCAACAGACTCGCTCAAGTAGCTCGATCCGCCGGTTCTCACGACGAGCGACCTTCTCGTCCGAGACCGGCGGGTCTTTTTTTTGCCCTGCCGAGTCGCGAGGGCTACCGTCCCGGGTCGTGCACGTTCCTCGCGCCCGTTCGTCCGCAATTCAATGCCGCGCCCGCCGCTCGCGACCTCTGTGCGTGGCGCTGTGCATCGGCGCGCTCGCGATGTTCGGCGGACCGCAGGTTCGAGATGCGGCGGCGCGCGCGCGCACCCGCTCGCCGGCGGCCGAGCGACTGCTGCCGGTCGTGCAACGGGCCGACACGCTGTACGCAAGCGCCGGAGCGGCGGTCGAGAGCGTCTACGTCGACTCGCTGCTGAGCGCTTCCCGGGCGCGCGGCGATCGCACGCTCGAACTGATGTTGCTGATCCGTCGCGGCGGCGCGGCGGCGTTTCGCGGCCGCGCGCTCGAGGCCGAGCCGGACCTGCTCGGCGCCGAGCGGCTCGCGATCGCGCTCGGCGACACGTTCGAGCTGGCGCGCGCGCTGCGCTGGCGCGCGTATGGATTGCTGATGCGCGCCGACTTCGAGGCCTCGACACCGCTCTACCGTCGGCTGCTCTCGATCGCGAGCGGAACCCGAGATTCGACTCACGAGGGCTGGGCGCGTACCGGGCTCGCCTACACCGAGCTGACGGTCGGGCGCTACGACCGCGCGGTGCGCGACTACCGCGCGATCCTCGCGAAGCCGGGTTTCTACCGAAACGGAGTCGGTACGCTGCAGCTGCGCATCGGACTCGCGCGCAGCCTGCAGATGCTCGGCTACTCGGACAGCGCCCGATCGCAATACGAACTGGTCATCGCCGAGGGACAACGGACCGGTGATCGCTACTCGGTCGCGAATGCCACGCACAATCTGGGCGTGATCGAGTACGACGAAGGCGATCCGGCGATGGCGGTCGACTGCTGGCAGCGAGCCGCGCGGCTCCATACCGAACTCGGCGTGCGCGACCAGTTCCAGGCTTCGTTCCTGCTGCAGGCCCACGCGCTGGTGGCGCTCGGCCGATACGACGAGGGAACCGCGATCCTGACGCGTGAGATCGCCCGCTCGCGCGCGCAGCGCGACTACGACGACATCGTGAACGGGCTCGGCGAGCTGGCCGATCTGTACGAAGCACAGGACCGGCTGTCGGACTGCGAACGGGTCTATCGCGAAGCGCTGATCGTCTCGGATTCGATCCGGATGGATCAAAGAGCGGCGTGGGTGGTTTCCGGGCTCGGCCGCACGCTGGTCAAGCGTGGCAGGACCTCGGAGGCGATCGCGTTCCTCGAGCCCCGGTTCCGGCACGCGATCGTGAGCGGCGGCGCATTCGAGCGCTCGGACATCGGCACGGCGTACGCGCGCGCGCTGGTCGCGGCGAAGCAACCCGCCGAAGCATTGGAGGTCGCAGGCGCCACGCGCGAAGCGCTCGCGCGCCGACGCGGTCAGGCGCGCACGCTGCCGAGCCTCGGACTGGTCGAAGCGCACGCGCTGCGCCTGTTGGGGCGCCGGGCCGAAGCATGGTCCCGCATCACGGCCGCGGAACGGGCGTGGGAACGCTCGCGCGCCGCGACGCGCAGCTACGAGTGGCGCGAGGAGGTCGGCGGCTGGACCGCGGTGCTCGCCGCGCAGCTGGTGCCGCTGGTGTTCGACGAGCTGAGAGACGGCTCCGACTTGCGCGCACGCGACGAGGCGTTTCGCGCCATCCAGCGCTACAAGGCACGCACGCTCGACGATCGCCTGCGCGCCCGAAGCGCGACCGCCACACGCTTCGCGCTGATCTCGTTCGACTCACTGCAGCGCCGTGTGCTGGCGCCGGGCGAGCTGTATCTGGATATGTTGTGTGCCGCCGACACCGGGCTGATGCTCGCGGTGACGCGCGATCAGGTGCGGCTGGTGGGGATCCCGGGCTCGCGCTGGATGCGCGCCTCGGCGACCCGGGTGCGCGACCTGGCGGCGAACTCCGCAAACGAAGAATCGCGCTTCCTCGCGGCCTCGGCGCGCACCGTCGGCACGCGGCTGTTCGGCGACGTCGCCGATCTGATCCGCGCGTCGTCGCGGCTGATCGTGTGTGGCGATCAGTGGACGGCGGGTCTGCCGCTCGCCTTTCTCGAGGTCGCTGCCTCGGATGGGCGCAGCCTCTCGCTCTCGTCTCTCGAGCTGGCGGGCGTGCCGTCGGCCGGCGCCTTCGCCGGCATGCGCGCGCGCGCATGCCGGCGAAGG
>JABFRW010000175.1 GCA_013140805.1 Candidatus Eisenbacteria bacterium | reverse complement strand
GTGTCGAGTTCGATCGCGGCATGGGATCCCGGCGACTCTGCGTGCGGAGGTGTACGAACACATCGTGATGAGGCGCGCAGACTACACGAAAGCGCGGCTGCGCTCATCGCCGGTGCCGCGGCGCGAGATCGGGTGGGAGTGCGTCATTGCGGTCGTTCGGCGGGGCCGTAGAGCGGCAGCGAATCGAGCGGCCCGTACATGGCCGCGAGCGAATCCGCGAAACGCGCGGCAAGGATGCGGTCCCAGTCCGCGGCGTGATCGGTCTGGCAATAGCGGGTCGGCGCGGTGCCGGGAGCGAAGCGCAGCTGCATGACGCTCGGGCACTGTGCGCCCGCGCGATCGCCGGTCCATCCGTCGATCCATGCGGACTCGAGTGGTTCCTCGCCGGCGAAGGGCTGCGACGGCCAGCCTTCGAGCATCTCGCCGACCGCTGCCGCCCAGATCGGGAGCGCCACCCCGGCCGCGTCGCGGTGCAGGGTGCGCGGCCGGTCGAACCCGACCCACACGCCGGCAGCGAGATCCGGCGTGACACCCATGAACCAGGCATCGCGCTGATCATTGGTCGTGCCGGTCTTGCCGCCGACCGGAATCGTGAACTGGTAGGCCCAACGGAGCGGTGAGGCGATGCCGTACTCGACCACGTTTCGCAGCATGCCGCTCATGACGGCGGCGGTGGTCGGTGACAGCACGCGGGTGGCCGGGTGTTCGATGCGCATCACCGGCCGCCCGCGCGTATCGACCACGGCGCGCAGCGGCGAGGGCGCGTGTCGCACGCCGGCGGCCGGAAACACCGAGTAGGCGGCGGTCAGATCGAGCAGCGTGACCTCGTTGCTGCCGAGGCCGATGCTGGCGACCGGACGCATGTCCCGCAGCCCGAAGCGCTCGGCAAAGCGTGCGACTTCGCCGGGCCCCAGGGTATCGACGAGCGTCGCGGTCGCCACGTTGAGCGACAGGCACAGCGCGCGCGCCAGCGTCACGCGCGCGTGGTACTCGCCGTTGGCGTTCTGCGGTGTCCAGGCGTTTGCGCCGCGCCCGAACGTGCGGCGCAGGTCGGGAATGATCGAAGCCGGCGTGAATCGCGGTCCGCGACGCTCGGATTCGAGTGCGGCCGCGTAGACGATCGGCTTGATCGCCGAGCCACACTGCCGAAGTGCGCGGGTGGCGCGGTTGAAGTCGCCGCTCTGATAGCGGCGTCCGCCGACCATCGCGCGAATCTGACCGGTGCCGGGATCGAGCGCGACGAATGCGCCCTGCAGCGGGGCTTCGCGCGTGTCGGCGCCCCGCTGAGCAAGTCCGTGTGTGACGCGCGCTTCGGCTCCGAGCTGCCAGCCCAGGTCGAGCGTGGTGAAGATTGCGAGGCCGCCGCGCTGCGACCGTGATGCCGGCACCCCGCGCAGCGCCTCGCGCACGTGATCCACGAACGCCGGGAAGCGATCGGGTGAGGTGCGACCGGGGCGCCGCGGGAGCGGCGAACGCCGCACCCTCGACGCGGTCGCGGAGTCCACCACTCCGGCTGCGAGCATGTCGCGCAGCGCCATGTCGCGCCGCGCGGCTGCGAGCCGGCGATTGCGAAACGGTGACGCCGAGTTCGGCGCCGGCATCAGTCCGGCGAGCAGCGCAGCATCGGCCACATCGAGCGACTCGACCGGCACGTCGCAATAGAAGCGCGCCGCCTCGGCGATGCCGCCGAGGTTGCGGCCCTGTCCGCTGCCCCAGAACACCGAGTTGAGATACATCTCGAGGATCTGATCCTTCGAGAGCACCAGCTCGAGGCCCACCGCGGCCGCCATCTCGGAGAGCTTGCGCGACACGGTGCGTTCGGTCCCGAACCACAACCCTCGCGCGAGTTGCTGGGTGATCGTGCTGGCACCCTCCCGGACTCCGCCGGCACGCAGGTTCGTAAACACCGCGCGCAGGTTCGCTCGCGGATCGAGCCCCAGATGCTGCTGGAACCGTCGGTCCTCGCTCGCAACGATCGCGTCGCGAACCACCCGGGGCACGCGCTCGAGGTCGACCCAGGTGCGCAGCGTCGAGTTGCCGTCGGTCAGCCGCGCGATCAATACCGGCTCGAGCCGTGCCGGGTGCGCGAGGTCGGGAGCGAGGTACCCGCGCAGACCCCCGAGCCTGCGCACCGCGACCAGCCTCCCGTTCGCGATCGACAGCCGCAGCCGCTCGGGGCCACCGTAGCCGGCGGGGTCGTGCGCCGCGCTGAATCCGCGCACGACGATCGAGACCCCACGCGGGTCGACCCGATAGCTGCCGGGACGGGCTGGATCGCGCGCCGACCGCACGTAGCCGCGGGCGGCGAGCTGGCGCTCGAGGTAGGGCAGCGGCAGCACGCGACCGGGTTCGAACGCGACGCCGTCCGAGAACACGCGTGAGGGAAACGACCAGGCGGAGCCACTGCGCCGCAGCTCGCGGAGTGCCCGCACCGAGAGCAGGAACGGCACGCCGATCGCCGCCACGATCAGTGCGACGAGCGCGACGTGGAGGAGCAGGCGGCGATTTCGACGGCGGCGCAGGCCGATCGGGAACGGCGACATGGCAGCCCCGTGGAACGGCTAGGTGCGTGGCGCTGCGGTGCCCTCGCGTCCTGCAGCGGGCACCGTCACGGTCGGCAGGTCGGGCGTGAAGTCCTCGCCCGGATTGATGAAGCGATCGGTCTCGATCTGGTACTGGCGGTCGTAGAGCTCGCGATAGCGGCCACCGCGCGCGATCAGCTGTTCGTGGGATCCGCGTTCCACCACCTCGCCGTGCTCGATTACGAGGATCTGGTCGGCAGTGCGAATCGTCGAGAGGCGATGCGCGATCACGAACGAGGTGCGGCCGCGTCTCAGTGCGCGCAGCCCGTCCTGGATCTGCGCCTCGCTCTCGCTGTCGAGGCTCGAGGTCGCTTCGTCGAGGATCAGGATGCGCGAGTTCGCGAGGATCGCGCGTGCGATCGCGATGCGCTGGCGCTGGCCGCCCGACAGACGAATGCCGCGCTCGCCCACCACGCTGTCGTAGCCGTTCGGGAACTCCATGATGAATTCGTCGCAATGCGCGATGCGCGCCGCCTCACGGATCTCTTCGGGCCGCGCATCGGGCCGCGAGAAGCGGATGTTGTCGCTGACGGTCCCGTCGAACAGGAAGTTCTCCTGCAGCACCACCCCGAGGAACTGGCGGTAGTCGCGCAGCCGCAGCTGGGTCAAGTCGCGGCCGTCGAGCATCACGCGGCCCCGCTTCGGACGGTTGAAGGCCAGAACCAGGCTGATGATCGTCGACTTGCCGGAGCCGCTCGAGCCGACCAGCGCGGTCGTGGTGCCCGCCGGGACGTCGAACGTGATGCCGCGCAGCACCGGCACATCGGCGACGTACTCGAAGGTCACATCCTCGAAGCGCACGTCGCCGCGCACCTGGTCGACCGGCGCGAGCGAACGCTCCTCGTCGACTTCGGTGCTGGTGTTCAGCAGCTCGTGAATGCGATCGAGTCCTGCGAGCGCCTCGGTGATCTGGGTGCCGACCGAAGCAATCTGCACCAGCGGACCCGCCACCAGTCCGGTGAAGAAGATGTACATGAAGAACTCACCCAGCGTCATGCGCCCGTCGATGATCGCGCGCCCGCCGATCAGCGTCATGAGCACTCCGATCGAGCCGACGATGATGATCGAGAACGCGGTGATCCCCGACACTCCGGTCATCGACCCGGCGACGTTGCGCAGCAGCCGATGCGCGCCGCGCGCGAACACCAGCCGTTCGCGTTTCTCGGCGGTATAGGCCTTGACGATGCGAATGCCGCCGATCGTCTCGGTCAGCCGGCCGGTGACTTCGCCCTGGATCTTGCCGCGCTCGCGGAACAGGGGACGCAGCTTCGCGAACGCCACCGCCATCACGCCGCCGAACGCACCGAGCACCAGCAACATGAGCGTGGTGAGGTGCCAGTTGAGCCAGAACAGCACCCCGAGACCGATCACCGCGGTGATGAGTCCGCCCAGCAGCTGCACGAGTCCGGTGCCGACCAGGTTACGGATGCCTTCGGCATCGTTCATGACGCGCGAGATCAGCACGCCGGTCTGCGTCGAATCGAAATAGCGCACCGGTAACAGCGACACGTGGTGCTGGACCCGCTTGCGCATGTCCGAGATCGCGGCCTGTGCGGCCACGCCGAGCACCTGCGAATTCGCGAACGAAGTGATCGCCTGCACCAGCGTGGCGAGTCCCGAGTAGAGCGCGATCGGCCCCAGCATCGCGACCTGGCGCTTGCCGATCACGTCGTCGATCAGGATCTTCGAACACCACGGCATCACGAGCGAGGCGAGCTGCCCGACCAGCATCAGGCTCAAGCCGATCGTCAGGCGCTGGCGATGATGCCAGGCGAGCTCGCGTGCTTCGATCCAGGCGTTGTTGAAATTGGCTTTCTTACGGGGGGTCGCGAGGTCGCTCATGGAGTCTCGGGGCTCTCGTGGGCCCGGTCGCGGCGGCGCGGAACCGAGGGGTCGTGGAGTCGAAGGCGGCAGACTATCACGCCCGGAGCGGGCGTCGGTCACGTCTCGGTTCTCACACCCTGCGGCTTTGTCACCCTCGTGACGTATGGCAAGGTGGCGGACGTGTCTTCGACCGCAGAATTCCCCGATGGTGCCGAACTCGAAGCGCTGGTGCGTCTCGCGCTCGAGCGCCCGCAGTCGCCGATACGCGAAGCGCCGGCACGATGGGCGATCGTCGACGCCGCGCATCAGCGACTGATCGTGCTGGATCGCGATCGCGCGCTCGCTGCGTATCCGGTCTCCACTGCAGCGGCCGGGATCGGCGGGCAGTCGGGATCGTATCGGACGCCGCCGGGCTGGCATCGCGTCCACGCTCGGATCGGTGAGGATCAGCCGCTCGGGACGGTGTTCGAGAGCCGCGCCGCGACCGGCGCACACTGGAACGGCGAGGCGGAAGCCGCGGATCTGGTCCTGACTCGAATCCTGACGCTCGACGGCCTGGAGCCGGGAGTCAATCAGGGTGCCGAGGTCGACTCGCTGGCCCGCTACATCTATCTCCACGGGACCAACCACGAATCGCGACTCGGAGAGCCGTGTTCGCACGGCTGCGTGCGGCTCTCGAACGCGGACATGCTGCGCGCATTCGATGCGCTTCAGGACGGTGACCCGGTGGTGATCGTCGGCGAAGCGCACGCCGCTCTCGACTCGCGTGACGAATCCGCCCGGTCCGGCGCGCCGCCGATCCTTGCTCCGCTGCCCGATCCGTTCGGCCCCGTGCGATTCCACTACGCCGGCCTGGGTGGCAGCGGCATGAGCGCGCTGGCTCAGTTCCAGACCATGGCCGGAGGTGTGGCGAGCGGCAGCGATCGCGCATTCGATCGGGGCGAACGCAAAGAGCAGCGCGCCCAACTCGAGCGGCTCGGCATCACGATCGCGCCGCAGGATGGCAGCGGGGTGACCCGCGACTGCGCGGCGCTGGTGGTTTCGAGCGCGGTCGAGGCGGAGGTGCCCGACGTCGTCGCGGCGCGCGCGCTGCAGCTTCCGATCGTGCACCGCTCGGCGCTGCTCGCGCACTTCGTCGCTGCTCGCCGCACCATCGCGGTGGCAGGCACCAGCGGCAAGTCGAGCGTGGTCGGCATGATCTTCGAAATGTTGCGCGGAGCGGGGCGCGATCCCTCCGTGATCACGGGCGGGGAGCTGATCGCGCTGCAGCGCGATCGACTGGCCGGAAACGCGTGGGCCGGGAGCGGCAAGCTGCTGGTGGTCGAGGCGGACGAGAGCGACGGCTCGCTGGTTCGCTACCAGCCGGCGGTTGCGGTCGTGCTGAATCTTCAGAAGGATCATCGCGCGATGGACGAAGTCCAGGTCATGTTCCGCACCTTCGAGCGTCGCGCACTGGAAGCGTTCGTGTGCGGCGACGACCCGGCACTCGCGGCGCTGCGCCGCGAGGCGGCGGCGCGCGGGCTCGATGCGCGAAGCTTCGCGGCGGTCGAAGCGGTTGAGCTCGACCCGGATGGCTCCGAGTTCACGGTTGCCGGCGTACGGTTTCGGCTGCCGGCACCGGGCGCCCATAACCTCGAGAACGCGCGTGCCGCGATCGCCGCCTGTCAGGCGGTCGGCGTGCCGCTCGATGCCATGGTCACGCCGCTCGCCGAGTTCCAGGGCGTCGCGCGTCGCTTTCAGCAGGTGGGGCGAGGGCACGGCGTCGAAGTGATCGACGACTTCGCGCACAACCCCGCCAAGCTTCGAGCCGCGATTGCGACCGCGCAACGCCGCGCCGCACGGGTGTTCGCGATCTACCAGGCGCACGGCTACGGGCCGACGCGATTCCTGAGGCCCGATCTGGTGCAGGCGTTCGCCGAGGCGCTGCGGCCCGAGGATCGGTTGTGGCTGCTCGAGATCTTCTATGCGGGAGGCACTGCGGTGCGTGACTTTTCGGCCGCCGATCTGGTCGCCGAAGTCTCGGCCCGCGGCGCACGCGCCGAGTTCGCGCCCACGCGCGGCTGGCTGGTCGACCGACTTGCGACCGAGACTCGACCCGGCGATCTGGTGCTGGTGATGGGCGCACGCGATCCGAGTCTTTCCGATTTTGCGCTCGAAATCGCGACCCGGCTGGGGCTCGAAACCCCGGTCGCCCGCGCCCCGTCAGGGAGCTGAAAAGCCCCCCGGGGGTCCCAAGAACCCGGTGGAAAGACGCGCCGGGCAGGTCTAAGCTCCCGGGTGCCGAACAGCGGAACTCTCTCCATGCGACTCCTCCTCCGGATCCTGCCCGTCTGTCTGGCCGTGACGTTCGCGTCCGCGGCCCTCGCGGAGCGTGCCCCGGACGGCCCCTCCCTCGATGAGCGTCGCGTGGCCGCGAGTCGTCCGACCGCCCCGACGGCAAGCAGCGCCCCGACCGGCGAGGCGACGGTCGCCGCGATCACTGCGGCACTCACCGAATGGGCGCCGAAGCGGCCCAAGGTCCGGCGCGAGATCGAGACCCACTTCGTATCGCCGAACGATGTGAGTCGCGGTGTCGAGTTGCGCGGCGCGTTTCCGAACCCGTTCCGTTCGGAGACCGCGATTCGATTCGCGGTCCCGAGTGCAACGCCCGTCACCGTGCGACTCTTCGACGTGAGCGGAAAGCTCGTCCGCACGCTCATCGATGCCCAGCTGCCGGCCGGCGACCACAGCGCGATGCTGCGCTCCGAAGGGTTGTCCGCAGGTGTCTACTTCATTCAGCTGCGGGCCGGAGTGGTGCAGGCCTCGCGGCGCGTGGTGGTCATGCGATAGTTCGAATCGGGAGACCGCGATGTTCCGACGCTCGTTTGGACGCCGTTGCGCATGCGCGACGGCATTCTTTTTGATGTGCGTGGCGCCGGCCGTCGCGGACGCGAACCGTGCGCCCGGAGCTCCGGATCGCAACACCGCCGACTTCACGCAACGCATCGACGCGAACCAGCTCAGCATGGTGGTGAGCAACGTCGGCTCGTTCGGCTACGACCTGCTCACCGGCGGTGCCGGGCTCGAGTACCCGGGCGGCAGCGGGCGCACGGTACTGTTCGCGGGCGGCATCTGGGTGGGGGCGATGGTCGACGGGGCGCCGCGCGTCACGGTGGCCGAGTACGAAGCGGAATACGGTCCGGGACCGATCATCGGCGGACTGCCGGCCGACCCGACGGATCCGCGCTTCAAGGTCTACAAGCTGTTCCGCGACTATCCGAGCACCGCGGAGCGTGACGCCGCACGCGCCGACTACTTCGCGGGCGCGGTGCCGTTCGGAGCGCCTGCGATCGCCGTGCTGGGGCCGACCGGCCTCGCGATCCGCGGCGATCAGATGACCTGGAGCGTCGCGAACGACGCGGATGCCTCGCTCCACACGTCCCACGCCAGCCACTCCGCTCCGCTCGGCATCGAACTGCGCACCACATTCAATGCGTCGGCGGCCGCGTGGCCGTACTCGCGTGTGATCCTGGGCCGCATCGAGATCCGCAATGCCTCGACGCAGACGCTGGCCGCGGCGCGGGTCGGCGTGTGGCTCGATCCGGATCTCGGCGGCCATACCGACGATCTGGTGGCGTGCATTCCGGACACGGCGCTCGGCTACTGTTACAACGCGACCAATACCGACGCGATGTACGGATCGGCCCCACCGGCATTCGGCGTCCGGATCCTGCGCGTCACGGCCCCGGGACCGCCGGTCGCTGCGATGTCCGCGTTCTTCAGGTACGTGAACGGCACCGATCCGACGTCGGCCCTGCAGTGCTATCGGCAACTCGCGGGACTGGCGGCCGATGGTTCGCCGATCATCGATCCCACCTCGGGGTCGGACCGTTCGCGCTCGCGCCGGACCAGTCGGTGGCGATCGACTTCGTGCTGATCGTCGGACAGGACTCGAATCGGCTCGCCTCGATTCTCGACTTGAAGCGCATCTCGACCGCGATGCTGACCGCGTTCGACCTGCCGACCGCGACCCTCGCCTCGGTGATCGAATTGCGTGCTTCGAGCGAAGCGGCGCATCTGGCCTGGCAGCTCGGCGGCGATCACGTGGGCCTCGCTCGAGTCGAACGAGCGATCGCATCACGTGTCGACGAGTCACGCGGCGAGGAACGGTGGGCGCCGCTCGCGACCCTGATCCCTGACGGCCAGGATCGCGTTACCTTCGTCGATCTCGCACTCGAGTCGGGGCGCCGCTACGGCTACCGCCTGCGCGTCCCCGCGAACGATGACGGCGAAGTGGTCGGGGAAACGTGGCTCGAAGTTCCGGCCGCCGCCGGACTGGCGCTTCGAGTCGCAGCACCCGTGCCGCTTTCGGGTCGGATCTCGTTCGCGCTCGAGCTGCCGCGCAGCGGTGAGGCGCGGCTCGAGCTGTTCGATCTCGCCGGCCGGCGGCTCGAGCAGCTCCGCATCGAGGGTCGCGAGGCGGGCCTCCTCACGGTCGAGATGGGCGGCGAGCGAGGCCTGCGTGCCGGCGTCCACTTCGCGCGGTTGACGCAGGGCGAGCGGCAGGTCACTGCACGATTCGTCGTCGCGCGCTGACGCGAAGTTCGAGTTCCGCTCAGGGACCCGAATCGGCTCCGGCTGCCACGAATCCCGCCCAGTAGAACGGGTGCGCGCCCAGCCCGCGCGCGCGCCGATCGGTGAGTACTCCGAGCGAGGCGGCGCGAGCCGCCTCCGCGGTCGGACGGCCCTCGGACCAGCGAGCGCGATACAGCCGTGTCATCCAGTCGCGCGTCGTGTCGTCGTCCACCGGCCACAGGCTCGAGATGACCGTGCGCACGCCCGCCGCTCGGAACGCCCGGTGCAGGCCCTGAATGACCTCGACACCATTCGGATCGGATGAGCCCGTCGCACACGCCGACAGCACCGCCCACTCGACGCCATCGAGATCGAGGCTCATCACTTCCTCGCTCGTGAGCCACCCATCCTCACGTCCGGATGAGGAATCGATTCGTGCCGCGCCGGCCAGAGCCAGCGCCGCAAGTGTGGTGCCCGCAAGGGTGGCGCTGGTCCCGGTGATTCCGATCGATCGAGTCCCGCCATCGAACCGAATCGAGCGATCGGCGAACGACAGGCCATGGGTGGCGAGGTGCACGATGCGCTTGTGGGCCGAGAGCGACTTGAAGGCTTCTTCGGACGCGTCGAGTCCGGTCAGAACGATCGCCTGGTCGAGGCGCAGCCCGCCACGACTCGACCACAGTCGGCCGATTTCGGCGACCTCGTCCGCAGTCCCCGGCAGCGACTCGAGCGTCAATCCCTTCGCGTCTCGCAACTGCGATCGCAGCGCGATCAGATCGGAGAGCCGTGAGTCCGGCCGCTTCACAGCCGCAGGCGCACGGTCGTAAGCCGGAGCGCCGAGTGCGAGCAATCCACGTCCGAAGGTGGCTCCCGCGGTGAGCGGCGCAAGATCGCGCTCCGCGGTGAGGATCTGAATGAGCGGACCGTTCTCGACGATCCAGCCGTTCGATCCCTGGGGCAGGGCTGACAGATTGAGCGTCGCGATCATTCCATCCGGCACCACGCAGACCCTTGCACCGGAGCCGATCCAGGGCGCGAGCGGATCCCAGATCCGTGATCGGACTTGCGCGCCGAGCTGGCGAAAGCGGCGCCACGCCTGCGAGTCCGCAGCCGCGATCGGACGCTCGCACTGCTCGCGCCACTGGGTCATCAGGGTTTCGAGCTCGCGAGCCGTGCCGAGCGGCACGACCACCGGCTCACCGAACTCCGACGGCCGAACGAACGCGAGATACCTTGCTTCCCACACGGTGCCGAGTCCGGAATCGGCCGGCACCGGAGGGACGCGGTGTTTGTAACGGGCGTAGGCGACCAGCGACGCGTCGTGCGGGAGTGCCTCGAAGGCGGCTTCGAGGCCGGCCTCGCGCCGCCCGCGTTCGGTGCGATAGGGCGTGCTGACCTCGCCCAGAGCGCGCTCGGCGGCCTCGCGCCATCGTCGCACCTCGCCGATCACCCGCTCGAGCGAGTCCGATCGCTCGTGCTCGAGCGATCGCACCAGCAGTTTGGCCAGCGAGTCGCGTGCGGCCGCGAGTTCGGCGACGCGTCGTCGAGTGCCCGGTTCGTTCGACCGTATCGCCTGTCGAAGCTCGGTGCGCTGGTCGAGGACTGAGAGACGCGAGAACGCCAGCGCGGTCCAGGTCGTTCGCGCCGCGCCGCGGTCGAGTCCCGAGTCCGCCGCCGCGGTGAGCAGGAGATCGTTGCCGGAGCGCATGGTGGTGACGAACTGAAGCGCCTCGCGCTCCGACAATTCGAGCGCCGACTCCCGCAACACCTGCGAGGATCGGGACTGCAGGTCGAGTGCCGCGGCGAGGGCCGCGCGTCGATCGCCACGATCGTAGCGTGCCGTGACCCACGCCGCTTCGAAGTCCATCGTCTGGGGCGAGCGTGAACCGTAGAGGCTGTCCCGAATCGCGAAGGCCTGGTGGCTCAGCCGTTCTGCTTCGTCGCGATGCCCCAGCGCACCATGTACGGTCGCGATGCTGTTGAGCCGCTCGCACTCCCATGCCGGTCCGGCGGCGCGGCCGGCCTCGAGCAGCGGCACCAGAGTGGCCAGCGCTTCGGCGGGTCGCCCACGTGCCGAGCGCATGACGGCGAGTCGTCCGAGCGAAAAGAGCGTGTTGGGGTCTCGAGCGCCGATCGTGCGAGCGCGGATCTCCGCGGCCTCTCGGATTCGCAATTCCGCACTATCGAGCACCCCGGCCGAGAAGAAGCACTCCCCCGAAGCCGCGAGTGCCGTCGCCAGATTGGGGTGATCGGGCGGCAGGACGCGTCGGCCGATCGCGACCGCCATTTCGGACTGACGCCTCGCTCCGTCGAAGTCGCCCAGGGAGGCCAGAACGTCCGCCAGTCGGTAGCGCGCCAGGATTCCGCGCCAGTGCCAGAAACCGTTCACCGAATCCGACAATGCGAGCGCCCGCTCGCCGTGGTCTCTTGCCGCCAGATAGTCGCCGACCGCTGTGAAGCACTGGGTGAGTCCGCCGAGCAGATCGGCGCGCGTGTCGGGCTCGATGGTTCGCTCGCTCGCCAGCAGATTCAGCCCTTGCTGATAGGCTCGAATCGAGGCGGGCCAGTCGCCGTGCAACGCGTTTCCGAGCGCGTGGTAAAGGCGTGCATGCGAGCTGCCCGGACCTCGATAGCGCTCTCGAATTTCGATCGCCGTCCGGAATTGGTCCGCTGCGGCCGGCGACTGCAACGCGCTCAGGACACGTCCCAGCATCACGTGAGCGGCTAGCAGGCGAGTGGTGTCCGAGGGCGCGTGAGCGTGAAGCAGTGCGAGGCTCTCCTCGCATCGCACGCGCGCTTCGGAGGCTCGAAAGCGATTGTGGCTCACCCGCGCCGCGTGCAGCAGCGTGCGGGCGAGTGCCGCCGAGTCGGCGTTTGCACGCCGAATCGCGATCGCCCGCACCGCGAGTGACTCCGCCTCGACCGGAACCGGTGGGGATCCGAACGATTCGAGCAGCAGGTCGATCGCGGCAGCAACCGGCGGGCCGTTCGGCCCGTGCAGGCGTTCGAGCCCCGGGAGCGCTGAGCGCGCGAGGCTCTCGGCTGCGGCGGCGCGTCCGGCCCGAGCCAGGTCGATGGCGCGGACGAGAACCGTGTCCGGTGAGTCGCTGCTCGCGGCCTGCGGGGTGGACGCGCGGGCGGCGGAACCGACCACGACCGCGATCGAGATCAGTCCGGCGCCGACGAGGTGTCGCACGCATCGCCGGGATCCCATGGACGACCTCTCCTGGTTAGCGCATCGGATTCTCGAGCACGAACAGGCGCATCCACACCGGTGTTCGATTTTCGCCAAGGTGGCGGGCGAGTGCCTCGAGCCGACTCTCCTGCAGGCGGGGTCGGATCGAATCCCGCGCGATGCCGGTGATTCCGCGCAGCTCGAGCAGTGCTCGCTCACCGACCGCAGGATACTCCACGACTGCTCCCTCTCGCGGCGGTTCCGCAGTCGCGAGGACACCTTCGATCGAGGGGAGTCGCTGTCGCCCGGCGAGCACCAGAATCCGCTCGCGCCCGCCGGCGCTCGTCACCTGCCAGTTCAATTGCTCGCCGTCGTGGCGGCCCGGCAGGCGATGGGAGGCGCCCGGTGCGAGCGCCTCACGGTCTCCCGCTGTCAGCGGATAGAGCGCGACGACGCTGCCGTGATCGTCTTCGCCCAGGACATAGACATGAATCGGCTCGGCGCTCGTGACTTCGAGCCCGAGGCGATCACCGGGCCTGATCCGATCGCCGCTTCGGACCGCTTCCCGTACGTCACCATTGACCAGGAAAAGAGTCACATCGACGCGCTCGAGCGGACCCCGAGCCGGCCTGCTCACGCTCGCGCCGGGGGCCGGCGAAGCGGTTGGCGAGTCCTCCGCGGGATCTCTCGTCGGCTCGACGCGAGGCTCGGCGGTCAGGAGCGGGGGTGCTGCGTTGCTCGACTCCGAGGTTCGAGACGTGGTTGCGCGCTCGCGCAGCGCGACCACCCCGACGGTCATGAGGAGTGCGATCGCCGCCGAAACGAGCACCAGCCGCCGCATGACCTTCGCGGCGGGTCGGGAGGTCCGTGAGCGAATTTCCGCACCGAGCGCCTGCTCCATTTCGGCGGCGCTCGCGAAACGGCGAGCCGGGTCGAGTTCGAGCGCCCGTTCGACGAGCTCGACGAAGCCGCGCGGCAAGTCCGGCCGCGCGCTCCGAAGCGGGGTCCGCTCGCCGCGGGAGACGCGGTCTCGCAACTCTCCGAGTGAATCGGCTTCGAACGGGTAGCGACGCGCGACCAGGCGGTAGAGCAGTACACCGACCGCGTAGAGATCCGATGCGACGGATGCGGGATCACCCCGCAACAGCTCGGGCGCCGCACCGAGCGGTGTTCCGAACGCCGCATCGGTGCCTGGCTCGCGCGCGGATCCGAAGTCCATCAGCACGATGCGGCCCGAAGCTCGCGTGTCGGTCGACGACGCTCCGGCGCGCATCACGTTCGTCGCCTTGACGTCGCCGTGCACCAGTCCCGCGGCGTGCACGGCGGCCAGTGCCGCGCAGACGTCCATTCCGATGATGGAGGCCTCGCCTGCGCCGAAGACGCCCTGGACGGTCAGCGCTTCCTCCAGCGTGCGACCCGCGATGAGCTCCGTCCAGATGCCGGCACGGCCATCGTGGACGTCGGCGCCATAGACGTTGAGCACGTTGGGGTGCCGGACACTCGCCAGTCGTCGTGCTTCGAGCAGCCATTGCAGAGTCCCCGACGAATCGGCTCCGCCTTCGGAGCGGCGCAGCTTGAGCGCGACCATGCGCTCGAGCTTCGGATCCCACGCCGCGAACACCTCGCCGAACCCGCCGGCTCCCAGTTGCTTCAAGGCGCGCAGCGTTCCCCATTCGAAGAGGGTCTTGCCGGGATCCGGTTCGGCAGGCTCGACCGGCTGCTCGCTCTGTTCGGCGACCTGCGCGAGGATCCGCAGCTGCGTGAGCGCAGGCTCGAGGTCGGGCGACTCGGCGAGCGCACGCTCCCAATCCACCGGCCGCGCGTCGCTCACCACCAGTGCCAGTTCGACCAATCGCGGATCTTCCTTCGCCCTAATCACGCATCTCCTCCGCGAGGACCGCGAGCGAGCGCGCGACCAGCATGCGCGCCGCGTTCGCCGTCGGCTTGCCGAGCGCCTCGGCGATACGGGCGTGGTCGTAGCCGAGCTCGATCCGCAGGATCACGGCCTCGCGCTGTTCCGCGGAGAGCCGAGCCAGCGCGCGCTCGTAGCGATCGAGTGCTTCTCGGCCCAGCAGCTCCTCGAGCGCCGACGGCCGCGGATCCGGAATCTCGTGTTCGAACTGCACCGCCGGTCGGCGGCGCGCCACCCGACGGATCTCGTCCCGCACCGCGTTCATCAGAATCTGGCGCAGGTAGCCGAGAAACGCTCCCTCGCCGCGAGGCTCGAACGCATCCAGTCGGGCGAAGGCCCTCATCAGAGTCACCTGGACGATGTCCGGCGTGTCGGAGAGATCACGCGCTCCGCGCGGCAGGCGCTGATGGGCCCAACGCGTGAGGATCGGGATGAAGCGCGCGAACAGGCGCTCGTGCGCTTCCCGATCGCCGCCACGAGTTCGCTCGAGCAGCACCGCCGTGCTCTCGAGCGGGTGGCTCGCACCACCCGCGGCGTCCCAGGCGCGAGGACCGCCCTTCGCTTCATTCGGTTCCACGCTCCATTCAACGGCGTTCCCTTCGATCGCGTCAAGATTCGGGTGCCACGTCCCCGGGGTGTGCGAACGGGAAACGCCGGTCGCGGTCCGATCGCACGCATCGAGGTCGTACGAAGCGTGTGCGATTCCGGCTCGGTCGACGTTTCCGGGGCGACCCGACCTCAGGCCACTTCTCTCACCGGAGGACGAATGAATGCTCCAACCGCACGGATCGCCTTGTTGCTCGTTGTCTTGCTGACCGGCCGTGCCGAGGCGCAGTCCGGTGGAGCCTATTCGCTCGGCTGGAGTTCGCTGGACGGCGGCGGGCAGACGCTCGCCACCGGAGGGCTCTACCGAATCGCCGGGAGCCTTGGCCAGGCGGAGGCCGGAAAGCTCACCGGTGGCCTCTATTCGCTGAGCGGAGGCTTCTGGACTCCACCTTCAGCCGGGGCCGTCGATGCGCCGGTGACCGAAGCGATCCCGCGCGTATTCGCCACCCGACCCGCGGCCCCGAATCCCTTTCGAACCACGACCACCCTGGCGTTCGAGCTGCCCGCCACGCGCCATGTCGATGTGGCGGTGCATGGAATCGATGGTCGGTTGGTGCGTCGCCTGATCGACCACGAGCTGACCGCCGGCCGTCACCGTGCCGTGTGGGACGGGCGGGATGAGCGCGGCCAGCTCGTCGCGTCCGGCGTGTACTTCGCGCGCATTCGTGCCGGCGAGTCGACCTCGACGCTGCGTGTCGTGCGTCTCGACTGACCCAGCCCACCCTCTCTCTCGGACCCAGGAGTCGTCTCATGAAACGGTCGTTGATTTCCGTCTTTGCGGTCTTGTTGATTGCGATGCCGTGCTTCGCGGCGCCGCTCGGCAACTCCATCACCTATCAAGGGCAACTGGTCAGGAACAGCACGCCCTATGCAGGCAACGCCGATTTCGTCTTCCGGCTCTTCAACGCGGTGACGGGCGGAACCCAGGTCGGCGGTTCTCTCAGCATCGCCGCGCTGCCGGTTGCCGCCGGTCTGTTCACGGCCGAGCTCGACTTCGGCGCGGTCTTCGACGGCACCGCGATGTGGCTCGACGTGCAGGTCAAGACGCCGGGCGAGGGCTCGTACACCACGCTCACGCCGCGCGTGAAGCTGACCGCGGCGCCCTACGCGCTGCGCGCGCTGAGTTCGGCCGGCGTCAGCCAGTGGGTCTCGAGTGGTCCGGACCTGACCTACTCCACAGGCGGCGTGGGCGTGCTCGGCGCATCATCGCCATTCGGCGGCAGGGGCCTCTATCTCGAGGCCTACGATGGCGGGTCGCACATCTTCAGCTACAACTACAACACCAACACAGCACTCCCTCTGATCCTGAACTCTCCGGGCGGCAGTGTCGGCGTCGGGACCGCACCCGACGTGCGCACGAAGATCCATGCGGTGGGCGGTACGGTTTCGATCTGGGGCCAGGCGACCGGGAATAGCCTCGTTTCCGGCTACCAGTGCGGAGTCTACGGTGTGGGCTTGCGCGGCTCCGGTACGTTCGCAGCGGATGCCGCCGGCGTGATCGGTGCGGCCGACTTCGGCACCGGCGTCTTCGGCGTCACCACGAACTCCGGCAACGGCGTTTCCGGCCAGAACAACACCACCTCGACTCAGGGCTGGCTGGGTGGCCCGGCGGTCGGAGTGGCGGGACGGGTCACGAACTCCGCGCACTTCGGCGGCTACTTCGAGAACATCGCCGCGGGTGGCGTCGCGCTCCGCGCGGTCGGACTCGCTCAGGTGAACAAGCTTCAGATTCTCGGCGGTGCGGACATCGCCGAACCCTTCGATGTCGCTTCGTCGGACGGTGTGAAGGCCGAACCCGGTTCCGTGGTGACGATCGATTCCGATCATCCGGGCGAACTGCGTGTCAGCGACCGACCCTACGACGAGCGGGTCGCCGGCGTGATCTCGGGAGCGAACGACCTCGAACCGGGGATGGTGTTGAAAGCCGAAGGCAACCCGCTGGGAGATGGCGATCATCCGGTCGCGCTCACCGGCCGGGTGTGGTGCAAGGTGGACGCCTCGTTCGGTGCGGTACGCCCCGGAGATCTGCTCACGAGTTCGTCGACGGCCGGTCACGCGATGAAGGCGTCGGACCTCGAGCGGCGGTCGGGTGCCGTCATCGGCAAAGCGAT
The DNA here is from genome assembly GCA_013140805.1 of Candidatus Eisenbacteria bacterium. Classification (NCBI taxonomy): domain Bacteria; phylum Candidatus Eiseniibacteriota; species Candidatus Eiseniibacteriota bacterium. Next base: position 4,821 of record JABFRW010000175.1, on the reverse strand, counting down.
GACGGCGCTCGAGGCCGGGCGCGGGCTGGTGCTCGTGCTCGTGAGCCTCCAGTGACCCGGCGTCCCGTGAAGTGCGATGGTGCCGGACCCGAATCCGGAACCGGGCTGCGAGCCGTCGTGGCGTGTGTGCTTGGAATGCTGGTGTGCGCTTCCGGTGCGACCGCGCAATCGGCTCGAAGTGCGCCGCGCGAGACGGCCGTCGCCAAACTCGCCGAAGTCCTGGCGACGCTCCCCTCGGGAGCCGTGTCCGAAGTACGCACGTCGTGGACGGACGACGGAGTTCTCCACTACCTGGGGGCTCCGGCGGGCCAGGCCTTCGCGGCTCCCCGGCGCGTCGCGGATCGTCCCGAAGTCGCGGCGACCAGCTTTCTCGCCGATCACGCCGTGCTGTTCGGACTGCGCGACGATGTGGGCTTCCGACTCCGTCGAATGAACCCGGCGGCGGAACGCCGCTACCTCAAGCTCGAACAGACCGTGAGCGGCATCCCGGTCTTCGGTGGTGAGCTGGTGGTTCAGATGTCGCTCGACGACGGCATCGAGGCCGTGCTCGGCAATGTCGCGCGCGGGAGTTCGATCCCCCCGGCAGGCGCGGCGGCGCCGGCGCTCGACGCTACGCGGGCCGCGAGTTCAGCCCGCGCGATCGCGATCGGGCGCGGGGCCACCGCCGAGTTCACCGCCTCCGAACCGCAACTCACGTGGTTCGTGCCCGCGGTGATGCGCGAGTCGGGGGAGAACCGTCTGGCGTGGCTCCTCGAAGTGCGCGATCCGAACGTACCGGCGCTCAACGCGCGCTGGCTGCTGAGCGCGACCGACGGCTCGCTGGTGCGCGAGTACTCGAGGCACTATGAAGCGATCGCGCGGCGGATCCACGACATGGCCGGCAATGCGGCCAATAACCCGCCGCCGATCGTTCGAGAAGAGGTCGATCCGGCGACCGGGATCCCGGATGCCGACGACACGTACGACCTCCTCGGCGACTCCTATTCTTTCTATCAGAGTCGGCACGGGCGCGACAGCTTCAATGGCATCGGCGCGACGATCGTCTCGTGGGTGCGGGTGTGCGTCGGGGGGCCGACTCCCGCGTGTCCGTGGGCGAACGCGAGCTACTTCGGGAATCTCATTCAAGTCGGCGCGGGGTTTGCCGAGGACGACATCCTCGCGCATGAGTTCACGCACGGCGTGACCGACTACGAGTCCGACCTGATCTACAGCGACGAGTCGGGCGCCATCAATGAGTCGTTTTCCGACATCTGGGGCGAGTACGTGGACCTCGCCAACGGTCGCGGAAATGACGCCGACAGCGTTCGCTGGCTCATCGGTGAGAATCTTGCGGTCGGTGGCGCGTTCCGCGACATGAAGAACCCGCCGAACTACTCGCACCCGGATCGCCGCAACAGCCCGCTCTACTTCACCGGTACCGCGGACGCCGGCGGCGTCCACACGAACAGCGGAGTCAACAACAAGCTGTGCTTCCTGCTGACCGACGGAGGAACCTTCAACGGACAGACGGTCGGCGGCCTCGGGATCGACAACGTCGCGCGGCTCTACTACGAGGCCCAGGTCAACCTGCTCGTGGCCTCATCGGGGTGGAGCGATCTCTACGCGGCACTCCTGCAATCGGCGCTGAACCTGGGCTGGAACGAGACTTCCCAGAACAGCGTCTACTTCGGCTGCCGGGCCGTCGAGATCACCGGCCCGGGTCGCGCGCTCTACGCGAATCGCTTCAGCCCCTGCCCGATCCAGATCGGCCTCTCGACCTGCGCGTTCCCGTACGGGCCGTTCCTGACCATTGCCGGCGCCATCGCGGCGTCGCGTCCGGGCGACACGGTGGGCGTCTTCGCCGGTCCCTATCCCGAACTGCTGAACAACGCCAAGGCGGTGACGATCGAAGCGATCGGAGGCACCGTGACGATCGGACCGTGAGCCGCGGTCAGCGTCGCGTCGCCGCGGTTCCGAAACGCGCCTCGACGTATTCGTCCAGCATGCGCGCGAAATCCGCAGCGATCGCATCACCCTTGAGCGTGAGCTTGAGCTTGCCGTCGACGAACACCGGCGCGCGCGGATCTTCGCCGGTTCCGGGCAGCGAGATGCCGATGTCGGCGTGCTTGCTCTCGCCCGGCCCGTTCACGATGCAGCCCATCACCGCGATCTTGAGTTCCTCGACTCCGGGGTAACTCTCACGCCACTCGATCATGCGGCGCTGGATGTGCGCCGTGACCTGGGTCGCGAGCTCCTGGAAGAACGTGCTGGTGGTGCGCCCGCAGCCCGGACACGAGGTGACCTGCGGCGTGAAGTGCCGCAGCCCCAGGGACTGGAGAATCTGCTGGCACACGCGAACTTCGTCGGCGCGGTCGCCGCCCGGCGAAGGGGTGAGGCTGGTGCGGATGGTGTCGCCGATTCCTTCGTAGAGCAGCACCGCGAGTGCGGCGGTGGTGGCCACGATGCCTTTGGTGCCGAGGCCGGCCTCGGTGAGGCCCAGATGCAGCGGATAGTCGCAGGCCGCGCCGAGCGCCCGATAGACCGACACCAGGTCGCGCACGTCGCTGACCTTGGCGGAGAGGATGATGCGGTCGTGAGGCTGGCCGCAGCGTTCCGCCAGTTCAGCCGAGCGCAGCGCGCTTTCGCGCATCGCCTCGAGCACCACCTCGCGATCGGCCATGGGTGCCGCGCGGCGGGCGTTCTCGTCCATCAGATGCGTGAGCAGCGTGCGATCGAGCGAGCCCCAGTTCACACCGATGCGCACCGGCTTTCCATTCGCGACCGCGACCTCGATCATGCGGCGAAAATTGTCGTCGTGCTGGTTGCCGACGCCGACGTTTCCCGGATTGATGCGGTACTTGGCGAGCGCGCGCGCGCAATCCGGGAACTCGGTCAACAGCAGGTGGCCGTTGTAGTGAAAGTCGCCGACCAGCGGTGCCGTCACTCCGCGATCGTCGAGCTGCCGGCGGATCTCGGGCACGGCTGCCGCGGCCTCGCGAGTATTCACCGTGATGCGGACCAGCTCGGAGCCCGCCGCGGCCAGCTCGGCGGCCTGTCGAGCGGTCGCGGCGGGGTCCTCGGTCGGAGTGTTCGTCATGGACTGCACGACCACCGGGTGCCCGCCGCCGATGGCGACCTCGCCGACGCGGCAGACCACGGCCGGCCGGCGCCCGGAAGCGCGCGTTTCATCGATACGAATCAAGGGCATGGCCGCGAGGATAGGGGGGGGCCGAAACCCGCGCAAACCCCGCCCGTAGTAGGCCCGCAGCGCGCTCGGACAGGTACCTCGGGTTTGTCTCGAGTGCGTTCCTGTTGTACCTGTTCCCGCCCGCTCGGGCGGTCCGCTCGGATTCGCTCCCTGAACAGCACTCATTCGGAGGTGTCATGAAGTTGCGTTCGGCATTTCTTTCAGTCGTGTTCGTCGCGGCTGCGGCAGTACCCGCTTCGGCGGCGGGATTCACGGGCGGCGTGAACGCCGGCTTCGGCATGCCGATCGGTGACCTGAGCGACGTCGCCTCGACGGGCTTCAATCTGGGCCTGTTCGGCGAGCAGATGATGAACGACCACATCGCGATCGGCGGCGAAATCGGATTGCAGAGCTACGGCGGCAATGACGACTTCGAGAAGGACCTTTCGAGTCTTGCCTCTGAGAACGTCGACTTCACGCTGCGCGCGGTGCCGGTGCTTGCGTACGGCAAGTTCGTGCTCGGTGCTCAGGGCACCGCGCTACCGTTTCTGCGTGCCGGGCTCGGGCTCTATCACCTGACTGGAAAGACCGAAGGGGAGACCTTCGATGCCGACGACAGCGAGACCAAGTTCGGACTGAACTTCGGCGGTGGTGCCGCGTTCAAAGTAAACGACTCGCTCACCTGGGGCATCGACGGCCTGTACCACTACATCCTGGGCGCGGCGTCGGACGGCTCGGGCGACGAGTCCGCGGGCTCGATCGTGACGGTCCGCGGCTCGCTGGCGTTCGCCTTCACGAAGTAATTTCGCGCGCGGCTCACCGGCTAGGCGGTCCGTCCGCGGGGCATCGCGAATGGATTGGGGCGGCGGTGAGCCGCGACCCGCGGCTCGAGTTCGCGGTGCAACGCGTCGAGCGCCGACTGCATGCGTGTACGCAATTCGCTCACGAGCCGAGTGGTCGTGACCTCGGGATCGGCGATCAGATCGTGCGGCTCGATTGCGAGCGGCTCCGGCACCCGGAGGTGCGCGATTCGCGGGGCGCACGCCACGGGCACGACTGCGTGGAAGCGATCGCGCGCGGTGCGCGTGAGCAGCCAGACGCGCAGACGCTTCAAACTCTCTGCGATCTGCTCCTGCGTGAGTGTGGCTGCGCCGTAACGCTCGGCGGTGAACGCCGACAGCCGATCGATCTCGCGGAGCATCGCGAGATCCTCACGCCGCTGATCCACCGTCGCGTCGGCGCGTTCGCGAATCGAGCGGCGCAGTGCGTGCAGGCGACGCCTGAACTCGGTGTCTCCACCCGCGCCGTGACGCGTCTCGAGGCGCTCCAGCAGGCGATCGCGCAGTTGCGCCTGAGCTGCGAAGAACTGAGTGCCGCTCGCCAGTTCGGCGTCGGTTGGGGCGGACTCGCCGAAGCGCTCGTGGCGTTGCCGGAGCACTCCGCGTTGCAGTCGTGCGAAGCGCTGCTCGATCGAGCCCGCCGAAGCGAGCCGTAACGCGCGCTCGAGGTGGCTCGACTCACGCTCGAGTCCTGCGGTCGCGCGGCGCTTGAAGATCAGCGCCCACACCAGCGGCACCACGAAGACCGGGCGCGCATCGCCGGCGGCGCGCGCGCGCCGTGCGGTTTCGAGCGCCATCGAAACCGCTCCCGGCAAC
>JABFRW010000174.1 GCA_013140805.1 Candidatus Eisenbacteria bacterium | reverse complement strand
CCTACTCCGTCACCGAGGGACTCGGAGTGCGCGCGGTGGTCGGCGAACAGACCGGCTACGCGTACGCCGACGGCTTCGCGCCCGACGATCTGCGCGAAGCGGCGCGAGTGGCCGCCCGCATCGCGCGCGATGGCCGCGCGGCCGCGGCGCCGCAGGCGTTTCGCGTGGTCGAAGCACGCGCGCCGTTCACGCTCGCGAGCCCGGCGCCGGTGGCGCTCGACGAAGCGGCGAAGATCGGGATGTGCCGGCGCGCGAACGATGCGGCGCGCACCCATGACGCTCGGATCCACGAAGTCTCGATCGGATTCGCCGACTCCAGCCGCAGCTTCGTGGTCGCGAACAGCGACGGCGTGTGGGCTGAGGACACGCAATTCCTGTCGCGCCTGAGCGTGGTGACGCTCGCGCTGGCGGGCGATCAGCGCCAGCAGGGTTTCGCGGCCGCCGGCGGCGCGGTCGAGGCGACTTACTACTCGAACGATCGCACTCCGGAATCGGTCGGCACCGAGTCGGCCCGCATCGCGGTCACATTGCTCGGCGCGCACGAGCCGGAGGCGGGCACCTATCCCGTGATCGTCGGACCGGGCTGGGGCGGCGTGCTGGTGCACGAGTGCTTCGGGCACAGCATGGAGGGCGACACGATCCGCAAGCGGACCTCGATTCGCGCAACGCAGCTGGGCGAGGCCGTCGCATCACGCGGCGTCACGATCGTCGACAGCGGCGAGGTGCCCTACAGCCGCGGCTCGTTCCGCGTCGACGACGAAGGCACGCCGGCGCAGCGCACCGTGCTGGTCGAGGACGGCAAGCTGGTCGGCTATCTGTGGGACTGGCTCAACGGGCGCCTGACCGGCAATCGCAGCACCGGCAACGGCCGTCGTTCGTCGTATCGCAACGTGCCGCTGTGCCGCATGACGAACACCTACATCGAGGCGGGACCGCATGAACCCGCGGATCTCATCGCATCGGTGTCGCGCGGGCTCTACTGCAAGAGCCTCGGCGGCGGTTCGGTCAATCCGGCCGATGGGAACTTTTCGTTCACCGTCACCGAGGCCTACCAGATCGAGAACGGCGCCCTCACCCACCCGGTCCGCAATGCGACGCTGACCGGCAACGGCAATGACGCGATGCTCAAGATCGACGGGGTCGGAAACGATCTGGCGATCGACGGCACCACCGGTTCGTGCGGCAAGGACGGTCAGTGGAAGCCGGTCGGTGTCGGACAGCCGACCGTACGCTTCACCGAGATCACCGTCGGAGGGACCGCGACATGAGCACCACCGCCACTCCGGCGCTGTCGCGCGATCAGCTCGAAGCGCTCGCGGCGCGCGTGCTCGATGCCGCGCGGCGCATGGGCGCCGATCACGCGGACAGCGTGGTCGAGAGCAGCCGCAACTTCAGCGTGCAGGTCAACGACGGCACCATCGAGACCCTGAAGCAGAGCGTGACGCATGGCCTCGGGCTGCGCGTGTTCGTGAACGACGCGGTCGGCGTGGTGTCGACCAACGATCTGCGACCCGATCGACTGGAGGAACTCGCACGACGCGCGGTGGCTCTGGCGCGGCTGTCGACCCCCGACCCCGCGAACGGCATGCCCACCGCGACGGAGGCGGACACCGGCGCCGATCTGGATCGCGCCACCGAGGCCACGCTCGGCCTCATGGACACGGCGTTGCTCGAGTGGCCGACCGACGCGAAGATCGCGCTCGCCATCGAACTCGAGCGCGCCGCCCGCGGGCACGATCCGCGCATCACGCGCTGCGATCACGTCGGGGTCGGCACCTGGGACGGCGCGTGGGTGCTCGCAAGTTCTCACGGGCTGGTGCGTCACGAGCGCGGAACCATGGCATCGCTCGGCGTGGTGGCGCTCGCCGACGACGGAGGCGGCAAGCAACAGAGCGGCAGCGACGGCGTTCGCAAGCGCAGCCTCGCCGAACTCCCGGCCGTCGAGGTGCTGGGTCGGCGGGCCGCCGCGCGCGCGGTGGCGCGCATCGGCGCGCGACCGGTGCCGACGGCGCGGGTGCCGGTGATCATGCATCCCGACATCGGCGCGGCGTGGTTGTCGGAGCTGTCGGGCGCTTTCAGCGGAGAAGAAGTGATGAAGAAGTCGTCGTGGCTGACCGAGCGGCTCGGCGTGCCGATCGCTTCGCCGCTCGTGACGCTGGTCGACGACGGTCGGCTGGTCGGCGGCGTCGGCACCTCGCGATTCGACGGCGAGGGTTTTCGCACCCGCCGCAACGTGCTGATCGAGCGCGGGCGCTGCGCGATGTTCGTCTACGATCACTACCACGCGCGGCGCTGCGAAACGCGCTCGACCGCGAACGCCACACGCAGCTACGGCTCGGTGCCGGGGATCGGCTTCAACAACCTCTACATCGAGGCCGGCAGCTCGACGCCCGAGGCGATCCTGGCCGGCGTGGAACGCGGCTTCTACATGGACGACCAGGGCTCCTACGGCTTCAACGCGGTGACCGGCGACTACTCGTTCCAGGCCCAGGGCTTCTGGGTCGAGAACGGCGCGAAGCAATTCCCGGTCGAGGGCGTCACGGTGGCGTCGACCTCGCTCGAGATGCTGCGCAACGTGGTCGCGGTCGGCGACGATCTGGTGTTCGACGGCTCGATCGCCTGCCCCACGCTGCTGATCGGCGAGATGACGGTGAGCGGCAAGTAGTCGGTGACGACCCGTGGAGCGATCGCGGCGTTCGGCGCAGCCTCAGCACGGAGCCCCGCGATCGTGGACCGCGGGGCTCCGTTCGCTTCATGGTGAGGCGCGGCCGTTAGGGCAGCAGGGTGAGCTTCCTCCGTTCGGTGAAGGCCCCGGCCCGCATGCGGTAGAAGTAGACGCCCGCACCGAGGCGATGCGAGTTCTGATCCTTGCGATCCCAGCGAACGCTCTGGTAACCGGCCTCGAAGCCGCCGTCGACCAGTCGGCGCACCAGGCGTCCCTGAATATCGACGACGTCGATCTGCACGTGCTCGCGACGCGGTACCGCGAAGCGGATCACGGTCCCGTCACCGGCGGGATTCGGTTCGCTCGCTCCGAGCGCGAAAGCCAACGGCAATTCGGTGCCCGGGTGGCGCAGCTCGGGGTAGCAGTTCGGCATTTCGGGCGGGCACTGTCCGCACAACCCGGCGTCGTAGATCGTGACCTTCATGACCTTGTTGTCGACTCCGCCCGAAGCGTCCTGGGCGCGGACGACGATGTAGTAGTCACCGATCTGATCGTTCGACGGCGTCCAGCGAATGCGGTTGCCGCTCACCCATGAAGCACCGGGCGGCAGCTGAGGCGCCGAGAACGTGACGGTTTCGCCGTCACGATCCGTAGCCGTGAGCGTGCGGTTCCACTGGACACAGGTCGGGACCATCGCATCCGCCGCCGTACCGTTGGTGAAGGTCGGGGCGTGGTTGTAGGTGATCGAACCGTAGAACAGATCGCGATTCCCGGCCGTGTTGGGATCGGCCGAATAGGCGATGCGAGTCCCGTCGAACGAGTACCTCGGGTTGTTGAAGGCGACACCGGGTGCGCTGAAGCGGTGGCGTGTGTCGCCCGGAGTGACGGTGCTGTCACGCGTGCCGACCAGCGACCACGGCATGTCGACGAGACCGAATTGCAACCCGCACCACCGATCGAAATTGAAGCTGTACTTGCCGCGGGTCTCGACCGCGATCGGACCATTGCCGCGATCGAAATCGAACGACCGAACGCCGGGTGCGAGCGCGGTTCGACTGAAGGCCGTGCCGCCGGTCGCGAGTACCGCGTACAGCGAGTCGTTGCGGGTGAAGTAGAGGGACTGGCCGTTCGGAGCCCACCGGAGGGAGCCCGGCGAGGCGTCACTGGTGAGGACCGCCACGCGCGTATCGGCGGTGCCGTCCAGATTGATGCGCCACAGCTCCCAGGGTGTGTTGGGAGTCGTGGACTTGTAGAAGTAGGCGAGCTGCTGCCCGGTGATGCCGAAAGCCGCGTTCACGGCGAAGCCGGTGTGAAAGGTGAGTCGATGTGCACCGCTGCCGTTCAGCGGATTCGCGACCCAGATGTCGGTCTGCCCGGCGCCGTTGTCCTGCTCCCACGCGATCGCATCTCCGCGTGGCGACCAGTCGGGCCTCAACTGTCCGGTGGCCTGAGCCGAGATCACGGTCGCGGCACCGCCGCCGATCGGAACTCGATAGACCTGGTTGTAGGGTGCCGATGAGGGGATTCGCGAATGGAACGCGACATAGGCGCCGTCGGGCGACCACGTCGGGTAGTCGTCCCACGCCACGGTCGTCTGAGCGAGCGCCACCGGGTTGGTCGCGAGGAACGGAGCCTTGCGGAGCGCGCCGCTCAGGCGAATCGGCAACCGCAGGCCTGAAGCCATCAACGGATCGCTCGAAAAGCCCATTCCGGCGCCGTCCAGCAGGGAGACCACCACCAGGACGGACTTGGTCGTGCTGCCGAATCCGGTCACCACCAGCTCGATGTCCCTGGCGACGCTGTCCACTTCGACCGACGCAGTCTGAACACCGGTCGCATGCTGGGGCGTGAGGTAGAGCGTATTGCTGTCGACCGAGTAGTTGACGACCGACACATACATCTTGCCACCGGAGGTGACGACCGGTCCGCACGAAATGCTCTGGTAGTCACTTCGCACGAGCCCTTCCGTCGACGCGCGAACCACGAGCGTGTCACCCCCGGTTCCGAGCGAGGCCGCCGGATGAATGACGAAATACTCCGCACCATAGAGTTCCAGCTCCAGGGGGCGCGACGCGTACTGCCCTGGCACCGCGGGGTGCACTCGGGTCGTGTACTCGCGCGTACGCCAGGTCGGATCGGCGGTGAGGTGCGCCGGCAGCGCGACGTTGTCGTCGCTCGCCGCACCGTCCACGTTCTGCCATGCACCGACGTCCACCGACGGAGCAAAGTTGTAGCTGCCCTGAATCGGGAATCCGTACTGTCCGTTGCCGAGCGTGGTGTTGTTGACGTAGGCGGCGACCCGGAAGTTCTGGAGCATCACGCGCACTCGTTCTTCGTTGGGAATCCCGACGAAGTACGGTTTGGTCACACAGTCCGTGCACTCGGCGTCGCTGAGCTTGGCGACCAGTCCGCCGAAGGTGCGCGACGAGGCCGAGGCGCCTCCCCAGCGGTACCAGAGATCGTCCTCCCTCGCAGATGGATTCGTGCCCTTGAACTGCAGCGCCAGGTACGCGGCCAGCTGGCGCCAGCCGGCATAGTGGCTGCTCCTCAGAAGGCTCCAGGTGTAGGGAACGTCGAACTGAAGCGGCAGTTCCTGATAAGCGCCGCCGGTCATCACCTGAGCTGCCTCCGAGAACAACTCCGAATACGGGTTGCCGCCCAGCTCCTGTCCGTTCATGAGGTGCTGAAACTCGTGGATCCAATTCGAAACGGCTCCGCCGAGCTGCCGCGGCCAGCTGTTCGGGCCGGTGTTGCCGACCAGACTCGGACGCGGCCCCGGGATCATCAGCGCGTTCTGGTGATAGACCGTCGAGGTGATGTCCTCGTCCGGCGAGGTGAACGCTGACGGGTACATCCCGGGGTTGCCCGAGCTGAAGTCTCCGTTTGGATTGGGTGGAAACGGCGGGTCACTGGCGTAGCCCGGCATGTAAACGTAGGTATCGATGTGATTGCGCTCGCTGTTCGGAATCGCCGGATTGAGAAGAAAGGGATCGGAGCCCGGGCTCGCCCAGTTGTAGAGCGCACTTCGATTCGCGTGAAAGAAGTCCCAGGCGAGCTGGATGTCCGTATTGGCATAGCCGAGCGGATTCAGTCCGATGACGTCCGAGAGCTCGTTTCCGAGTCGGCTCAGATCGTTCGCGACGTTGATGTTCGGAACCAGCGTCACTCCGAGGTCGGTGTAGGTGCTGCTCCAATGGAATTCCAGATCGCGAGAACCACGCGCGCTCAGGGTGTTCGGGATGCGGTACTTGGTGAAGGTGGGAACCGCTTCGGCGATGGCAGTCGTTGCGAGGAGTGTGGCCCCGATGAGCAAGGCCGTGAGCATCGGACGACGGCGTACAGGGGGATGAACGAACGTAGGTCGCACGACTGAAACCTCCGGGGTGAGCGGGCGCGCCACCTTCGTGACCCGGCAATCTTGCCGCGTCGAGCGGCGTCGCCCGCGGCAATGAACCGCAGCTTTTATGCCGCGGCGCGCGCGACTTCGAACTCGCACCGTGTCACCGGTGTTCGCGTGTTTCGAAAGCGCGCGTCGATTCGTGATGTGCCGATCCGTCACCCGACGGTTGTCGTTCGCGAGCGAGTGTCAACCGACGGTTGACACTCCGATTCGTGTGCGTCGCGCATGCGCGTGATTCTCATTGCGCCGGTACTCACTCCGATGTGATCTTGCGCGACACCTTCGATGCGACGATTCCACGACGACCCGCCTGCGATCCGAGTGATCGCCCTCATCGCATGGACTTGCCTCGCAGCGCTGCCGCTTCGTGCGTTCGGAAGTCCGCCGGACCACCGATGGTCCGAACCCGATCCGATCGCGCGTTCGGTTCCAGGCGCATTCGGATTGCCGGTGCTGGCGGTCGACTCGGCGGGTCTCCCGACTGCGTTCGTCTATGAACTTGCGGACTCGGCCTCCGCCCCCGTGCTGGTGCGGCTGACGTGGCGGGACGATCGATGGGTACGCGTCTCGCGGCTCGGCCCCGCGAGTGAGATCGAGCCGGCGATCGTGCTCGATCGAGAGCGCGGGCGCGGAGTCGTGTGGATCGCGCCCGACAGCACTTCCGGGGCGCTCGGATGGTTGATGCACGCGACGCTCGACGCGGCCGAGTCGATCACGTGCATCGGACCCGCGATCGAACAGACGTCGGGACTCGCCGCCGCCGCGGTCGGTGAGCGACGCTGGATCGTCCGTTCCGAACAGGAGTATCCGCGAGGTTCGGACTTTCGAGTTCGCGCAGCGACGCGCACGGGTACCGGAACGTGGCGGTGGTTCGCCGCGATCGGACGCAACGAGTACACCTGCTCGATCGCCGCACTCGGTCGAGATTCCGCGCTGGTGGTGTACGCGGGCGAGTCGGGACTGGTCGCGATCGTCCTGTCGGATTCGGGCTGGGGACGCGAGCAGTCGCTCGACCCCGTCCCATGGAAAGCCAGCCATCCGCGCCTGCGCGCGGCGGCGGACGGATCGTTGTGGCTGATGTGGTCCGAGAAGTCACAGGTGCACCTGGACCAATTCCGTGCGGGAGTGTGGACGCGCGTCGACAGTCTGGTGGCACGCCATGGCGAGGGTGAAACCTTCTGGGCGTCGTGGGGCGCGATCGCCGGCGGGGCGTCCGGCGCGCCGGTGCTGGTGTGGGGAGACCGTGGTCACGGCGCCACGAAAGACGACGTGTTGAGCGTGGCGTTCGGCGGCGGTGATCCCGGCGCGATTGCGGAGGAGCTGCCGGGCAGCCGCGGTGGTTTCATTCCCTCGGCCGTGTGCGATCGCGACGGCAACGTGTGGGTCGGGTGGTGGAGCGTGGAACAGCGCCGGTCGCTCGTCAGTCACTCCTACCCATCCCACGCGGTCGCCGGCGCGCGGGCGCTGACGACTCGTCACGGCGTCGAGGCGCGATGGCGCTTCGAACCGCCTCAGGCGGGCTTGCCGTGGATCGTCGAACGATCGCTCGGCGACGGGTCGTTCGTCGAGGTCGCGCGCGGTCGGTCGGAAGGCGCGCTCGAATGCTCATGGCTGGACGAGTCGGGCCCGAATACACGAACCGTTCGCTATCGCATCCGCCGCCCGTGTGTGGATCGACGCGTCGAGCGGGTCAGCGAAGCGTTCGCGCCCTGACGTGTCACGAGTTGCGAAACGTCGCCACCAGGTTCACCGCGCGTCGCACCGACGCGTCCGGCGGGCGTGCATGCCCGAGGCGCGCGAACAACAGCGGGGTCTCGCCGATCGCGCCGAACGCCCGCAGCACGTCGGGCCGGTGCCGCGCCACTTCGAGCGGCGCGCTCATCACTTGTTGAGCGATTCCCAGCGTGGTCGCGCGCAACGCGAATCGCTGCCAGGCCTGTCCGGCCGTCAGCGCCACCGCATCACCGTTCCGGGGTGACGAGATCAGCACCAGCGCACCCGCCGAGCGCACCGCGTCGCGCGCGCGCCGCGCCTCGCTGCCGGCGCCGAGGCCGATGAAAAAGCTCTCGGGATCGAACGCGCGCCCACCGAGCCACCGCCCGGGGCCGCCGAGTTCGAGCGCATCGAGCGTCACGCCGTCACCGCGGCGGCGCGCCTCGTCGTCGCCGAATCGCATCCAGCGCATGCGCTCACGCTGCAGGCGTGCGTCGCGCACCTGGGATTCGGCGGCATCCGCGGCCAGGTCGGCAAACGTACGGAGCGCCGCGCGCTCCTCGATCCAGCGCAGGTGCAGGTCCTGAGGAATCAGTGCGGCGAGCGCGTTGCGATTCTGCGGATAGATGCCGCGGCCGTCGTAGTCCCGCCGATTCGTGCGACGCTCGGGAATCGCACCGAACAGCAGCCGATCCCGCGGTGCTTCGTCGGGACTCCAGGTGATGCTGGCGACCAGGTCGCGATCGGTCTCGCGCGGAAAGTAGGTGACGGCGGGACGCTGCCCGTAGGCGCGCAGCGCGATCAGCATGTTTTCGAGCGCTCCGCCGAGCGCGATCGTGAGACTGCGTCGATCGGGATCGAGCCCCGGAAGTGCTCGCGTCGGGTCCGCCACCAGCCGGATGGTTCCGGGATCGAACTCGAGTCGCCACGGCTGAGTATTCCAATGGCTCGGCGCCAGCACCGCCGCCGACATCACGGCGCGCGCAAACTCCACCGGCTGGCCGGGGGCCGCGCGGGCCAGTGACCAGGGTTGGAGGCCGGGCGTCTCGCGGCTCGCGCGACGCGCGAGTGCGAGGGTCGGACGCAGCGCGGTGTAGGCGAGGGCGGCAGCGCCGACCACCAATACCCGGCGACGGGTCAGGAGCCGCGGCGCACGGAGCGGAGCGACCGTCGTCTCAGACGACTGCGATGGCTCCTGCCGCACGGAACTCCTGGGGCGTTTCATGAAGTCGGGAGGGTCCGCCACGGCCCGGTCGGCCGTCAACCCGCACCGAACAACGTTCGGTGCCGCATCGGGATGGCGGATTGGCCCCGCTCGGTCCGGAGTGGTTGAATGCGGCTTCGCCACCCGCGTCCCCCCGCTTTCGTCGGAGGCCCCGTGCCGTTCCCGCTCGCCCGTCGCATGGAGTTCATCACTGCCTCCGACGTGCGCGAACTGCTCAAGGTGACGCAGCGACCCGAGATCATCTCGTTCGCGGGCGGCCTGCCGGCGCCCGAGCTGTTCCCGATCGAAGAGCTCGCGAAACTCGCCCACGATCTGTTGATCGAGGATGGCGTGAGGGCGCTTCAGTATTCGACCACCGAGGGCTACCCCCCGCTGCGCGAGTGGATTGCGGCCCGCATGACGAGCACCTGGGGCGCGAGCTTCGAAGCCGATGACATCCTGGTCACCACCGGCTCGCAGCAGGGACTCGACCTCACCGCCAAGCTGTTCATCGACGAAGGCGACGTGGTGGTGACCGAAAGCCCCACCTACCTCGCGGCGCTCGGTGCCTTCAAAGTGTGCCGCCCGCGCTTCGTCGAGGTGGCGACCGACGACCACGGGATGGAACTGGCGGCGCTCGAACGCGTGCTGGCGACCGAGCGACCGAAGTTCGTCTACGTGATCCCGAACGGCCAGAACCCCTCGGGACGCACCTGGTCGGTCGAGCGTCGCGAGGGATTCATGAAAGTGATGGCTCGCTTCGACGTGCCGGTGATCGAAGACGACGCCTATCTCGAAATCCGCTACGACGGGCACACCGCGCCGTCGATGCGGTCGTTCGATACCCGCGGGCAGGTGGTGTGCCTGGGCACGCTCTCCAAAGTGCTGGCGCCGGGGTTGCGCATCGGCTGGGTGGCGGCCGATCGCGCGCTGCTCGATCGCTACGTGCTGCTCAAACAGTCGGCTGACCTCCACACCGCGAGCCTCACGCAGATGCTCGCCGAGCGCTGGCTCACCAGCGGCGCCTTCGACTCGAGCCTCGAACGCATCCGCGACACCTACCGCGAACGCCGCGACGCGATGCTGGCGGCGCTCGAGTCCGAGCTGCCGCCGGGCTGCCGCTTCACGCGCCCGGATTCCGGCATGTTCGTCTGGGTCGAGTTCCCGCCCACCATCCGCTCGCGCGAGTTGCTCGCCCGATGTCTCGAACGCGAGGTCGCGTTCGTGCCCGGCGATTCGTTCTTCGCCGATGCGACGCGTCTCAACACCGCGCGCCTCAATTTCTCGAACATGCCGCCGGAGCGCATTCGCGAAGGCGTCAAGCGCATCGGTCGAGTCCTGCGCGAAACCCTCGCGCAGGACTGAGCGCGCGGCCCCGCGTCGCGGCATGATCGATCCCGAGACGCCCCCCGACGGACCGTCGCTCGCACGCGAGTCCACGGCACCGCCGCGCTGGATCACCGATGCCTCGCTCGACTGGCTCGCCCGCCGGTTGAGATTCCTCGGCTACGACATCGTCACGGTGCGGGGCGCGCGGCTCGAGGAGCTGTTCCAGGTCGCACAGCGCGAGGAGCGGGTGGTGCTCACGCTCAGCGCACGTCACCCGAAGCGCTTCGCCGCGATCGCGGTCCAGCGGGTACCCCGCGGCGATCCCGCCGCGGCGTTGCGCACGCTGGTGGCCGGGCGCGTTCCGAGCAGCGCGCCTTTCAGCCGCTGCCCGAGCTGCAACACCGCACTCCGGCGGCGTCATCCCCTGGAGGCGAGCGGCGAAGTGCCGGGGCGCGTGCTTCGCGCTCGTCGCTCGCTCACGTTCTGCCCGGTGTGCGGACGCTGGTTCTGGGAGGGCTCGCACGTCACGCGAATGCGCGCGTGGCTCGAGGAAGCCCTCGGCACGCCGCTGCCGCCGCCGCCCTCGTGAGACGTCAGGCGTGCTTCTCGAAGCTCTCGCGCGCAAATCGGAATGCGTGCTCGACCGAGAGCTCGCGCCCCTCGACCAGTTCGGCCTCGAGCGTCGCGTCACCGAGAAGCGCGCGAATCCGTGCGAGCGCCGCCTCCTGGCCCCTCTGATAGATCGGATCGCGCGTCTGAGATCCAAGCGCCGAGTGGATCGCCTCGACCGCGCCGAAGAGTCGCGCGGCCGCGCGCGGCTCGCCGCGCGCCTCCAGGTACTCGCCGATCGCGCGCAGACTCGCCGCCGCCGAGCCGGTCGAATCCTTGAGATAGGCATAAAGGTGCAGCACGTGCGTCAGTTCCTCGTGCGCTCGGTCGAGCTGGCCGAGACGCAGGTGCAGCAGCGCCAGATTCATGTTCGCGATGGATTCGAGCCCCACGTCGCCGGCCGCGCGCTGCAGATCGCGCGCTTCCTGGATCGACTCGAGCGCGGCGGCGAAGTCGTCCTCGGCCCACGACATCACGCCCAGGTTGTTCGAGATCTGGGCGAGCCCGGCCCCGTCGCCCGCGGTGCGGAAGTGCTCGCGCGCCTGCTCGAGCCGCGCGCGCGCGAGCGGCCGATCGTCGTCGCGGTAGGCCTCGCCGGCGAGCGAGGTCAGACTCCGCGCCATTCCCTTCTCATCTCCGGCGCGGCGAAACAGCTCGAGCGCTTCCTCGTAGAGGTGCGAGAGTTCGGTGCGATTCGAGAGCTGTCGATTGAGCAACAGGTAACCGAGTGCGGCGAGCGCGCCGGCGCGCAGTCCCGGCATCGCGTGTGAATCGGGATGCGCGAGTGCGCGGCGGATCGCCTGCTCGCCGGCGCCCAGCAAGCCCGCGGTCGCCCACATGACATGGATCGAGCCGATGATCCGGAGCGCCGCCTCGGCACCACCGGGCAGCGTCTCGGCCGAAACGAGCGCCGCGAGCAGATTCTCGTGATCGCGCGCGAGCCTCGTCAGCGCCGGCGCCATCTGCGTGGTCCGCACCAGGGGGCCGACACGCTCGCTGAGTGCTGCGAAGTGCGCGAGATGCCGCGCCTGTGCCCCTGCGCGGGCGCCCCGCTCGCTCAGCTTTTCGAGCGCGTACTGGCGGATCGGCTCCAGCAGCCGGTAGCGCGAACCCTCGCCATGGCGCCGCTCGACCACCACCAGCGACTTGTCGGCCAGTCGAGTGATCAGATCGAGGGCATCGAACTCGCCGGTGACGCCGCACACTTCGGCGACCGCATCCAGATCCCAGCCACCGGCGAACACCGCAAGGATCTCGAAGCCGCTGCGCTCCTGCGCCTCGAGCTGGTCCGTGCTCCATGCGATGGTGGCGCGCATCGTGGCATGACGGTGATTCGCCGGATCGCTCGCGCCGCTCAAGAGCTGCAGCTGCCGATCGAGTCGCGTCGCGATCTCGGCGGCACTCAACACCCGTGCGCGCGCGGCCGCCAGCTCGATCGCGAGCGGCAGTCCTTCGACCTGTCGGCAGATGCGACCGACCGCGGCGAGCGTCGCCGCGTCGGCGGGAAAGCCCGGATCGGCGAGTGCCGCCCGATCGAGGAACAACCGCACGGCCTCGCTGCAAGCGACCGCAACCGGGTCGTCGAGTTCGCTCGCCTCGGGAATCGCGAGCGGTTCGAGCGGCTGCACGCGCTCGGCGGCCAGCTCGAGTGCCGCGCGACTGGTGCAGAGCAGCCGCAGCTCGGGGAGACTCGCAAGGGCGGCGCGCGCGAACTCCGCCACGCCCTCGCGCAGATGCTCGCAATTGTCGAGGATGAGAAGCGTCGGCGCACCGCGGAGACGCTCGAGTACGCGTTCGAGCAGCGACGCCTCGCCCTCGTCTTTGACGCCGAGGGTCGTCGCGATCGCCTGGATCACGCGCGCCGCTTCGGCGAGCGGCGCAAGATCCACGAACCACACGCCGGCCGCGAAGCGGGCTCGCTCGCGTTCGGCGAGCTGCAGCGCGAGCCGAGTCTTGCCGCTGCCGCCCGCACCGGTGAGCGTCACGAGCGCGCCGTCTCGAAGCGCGAGTCGGCACTCGTCGAGTTCGCGCTCGCGTCCGATGAACTGCGTGAGCACGCGAGGAGCGCCGTCCACGGTGCCGCCCGCGCGGCCCGGCGCCTTGCGTGCGCCGGACAGCGTGGCGCTCACAATGCCGATGTCCGACAGGCGTCGCGCGGGGTCCTTTTCGAGGCACGCGGAGATCAGTTGTCGGATCGCGTCCGGCGTTTCGGGCGGCAGCCGCGACAAGTCGGGCTCGCGATCGCGCACCGCCGCCATGACTTCCTCCGCCGAGCGGCCCTCGAAGGCGCGGCTTCCGGTGAGGCACTCATAGAGGACGCAGCCGAACGCGAAGACGTCGGCGCGATGGTCCTCGCTGCCGTCGAGACACTCGGGACTCACGTACGCCCAGGTGCCGGCGACACCCAGCACTCCGCGCGGCGCCGCGACCGCGGCGCGCCGCCGTGCGAGCCCGAAGTCGAGCACTTTCACGCGACCATGCGGTCCGAGGATGACGTTGCCGGGCTTGAGATCACGATGAATCACACCGTCTTCGTGCGCGGCGGCGAGCGCGGCCGCGATCTGCGCCGCGATCTCGAGCGCGTCCGCGAGCGACAGCCGGCCCTCGCCCAGTCGCTCCGCCAGCGTCGCGCCGGCCACGTACTCGAGCACCAGAAACGGGATGCCGCGGGCGTCGCGGCGCAGTTCGTGAATCGTGGCGATGTTCGGATGGTTGAGCGAGGCGAGCAGCCGCGCTTCACGCTCGACGCGCTCCAGTCGCTCGGGATCGAGCGCGACCTCGGGCGGCAGCCGCTTGATCGCGACCCGGCGGCCGAGCGCCTGGTCTTCGGCCAGATAGACCACCCCCATGCCACCGCGGCCGATTTCGCGCTCGATGGTGAATCCGTCGAGTCGCTGCGGAAGCTCGCCGGCCGTGAGCGGTGCGGCGTGCGGCGCGGCACCGTCGTCGTCGCGCAGCTGCGCGGCCATCGCCTCGAGTGATCGCAGCGTGTCGGCTTCGGCGGCGAGCGATGGATCGGACGTCACCGGATCGGCCCAGTCGATCGGCGTGCCGTCGGCGATGCGCCCGGCCAGCTCGAGCAGGCGCTGTTCGGTCGCGTCGTCACGCATTCATGGTCCTCGCCAGTTCGAGCAACGCCCGCGACACCGTCATGCGCGCCGCATTCGCGGTCGGCTTTCCGATCGCTTCGGCCACCTGCTGATGCGAGAAGCCGAACTCGATGCGCAGGATCACGGCCTCCCGGTGTTCGGGACTCAGGGTCTCCAGCGCACGTTCGAAACGCTCGAGCCGTTCGCGGCCCATCACCTCCTCGACCGGAGACGGCGTACGACTCGGCAGCGAGTCGTCGAGTCCCTCGCGCACCGGTCGTACGTCGGCGCGCCGCAATTCGTCGCGAATCACGTTGACGAGGATGTGGCGCAGGTATGCCAGGAACGCTCCTTCGCCGCGGTGCTCGAAGGTCTCGATGCGGCGGAACGCGCGCACCAGCGTCACCTGCACGAGATCGTCGGTGTCGCTCAGGTCACGCGCGCGTCGCGGCAGGCGTTGATGCGCCCAGCGGCGCAGGATCGGCAGGTAGCGTGCGAACAGCGCTTCGCGCGCACGCGCATCGCCGGCACGGATTCGCCCCAGCAGCACACCAGTGTGCTCGGCGGCACGCGGCTCGCCCGCCTCGTCGAATGGCCGGCCCTCGTTCATCACGTGCCAACGCTACGGGCAGTCGAGAGAACTCGCCAACTGTCGCGCCTTGCGCGCCAGCTGTTCGGCGCGCCACAGCTCGCCGCTCTGCAGCGCGGTGCGGGTCTGCACGAGCATGCTGCGCACCGCATCGAACACCGTCTCCTGATCCGGCAGCAGCGTGCGTCCGCCGCACTTGCGCGCCGCGTCGCCGGCGAACGAGGTGTCGGCGACCACGCGGGCGGTGGTCTTCTGCCGGTCCTCCGCCGACATCACGGTCTCGACCGCGGCGATCTTCTCGGTCTCGCGCTCGATCGAATCAGCCGTCGCCGAGTTGCGCGGCGGCTTCGGCTTGTTCTTGCGCGGTGCGGGCAGCCCGAGCGGATGTTGCGCGAGCAGGCTGTCGGGCCCGGCCGCCAGCGAATCGGAAGTCGCGCGGGTGGAGTCGGTCGAGTCGCTCCAGGTCGCGACCTGCACGCGCCGGGGCTCGGGCGCGCGGCGCCACGGCATCATCGCGCAGCCGGTTGCACCGAGCGCGAGCGTCGCGATTCCGCCCAGCAACACCGCGCGTCTCAACACGCTCATGCGACCTCCACGCGTTCGGGCTGGCGCACCGGGAGTTCGATGCGGATCTCGGTGCCCTCACCCGGAGTCGAACGCAGAGACACCTTTCCCCCGTGCAGTGCGATCACCTGCTGCACGACCGCGAGCCCGATGCCCGAGCCTTCGGCGCGGGTCGAGAAGTAGAGATCGAAGACGCGGGCCTGGAGGTCGGCTGGAATCCCGACCCCTTCGTCCGCCACCACCACCGAGATCCCGGAGCCGGAGCGCGCACCGCGCACCGTGATGGTGCCGCCGCCCGGCATGGCCTGCTCGGCATTGCCGACCAGATTCGCGATCGCCTGCCGCAGCAGCGCGCGATCGCCCCAGAAGCGCGAGGGTGTTCCGTCGTGTTCGATGCGCACCTCGATGCGCGGGTCGACTCGATCCTCGCGCGCGCGCCGCGCGATCTCGTCGAGCAGCTCGCGCAGGTCGAACCAGCCGTTCTGCACCTCGCCGAGCATCGCGAAACGGCGAAAGCCCAGCACGACGCCCTCGAGTCGCTTGAGCTCTTCCTCGAGCACGCGCAGATGCCGACCGGCTTCGGTGTGAGGTTCCTTGAGCTTGCGCTTCAGATGTCCGAGGTGCAGCGCGGCCGCGTTCAGCGGATCGGCCATCTCGTGCGCGAGCCCCGAAGCGACCTTCGCCCACACCGAGAGGTGGCCGGTGGCGGCCAGCAGCTCGTCGCGCGCGGCTTCGCCGTCGGAAGCCCGGTTGCGCGCCGATTCGAGGCGTTCGCCGAGCGCGTTGATCGACGATGCGAGCAGTGCGATCTCGTCCTTGCCCTCGACCGCGAGGCGGTATCCGAACTCGCCCTTGCGGAAGCGTTCGAGCCCGCGCTCGATCGCCTTCACGCGCGCGGCGAGGATCTGCGCCAGCAGCAGCGCGAGCAGCATGGCGGCGACGGTCGAGAGGGCCGCGACCCACAGGCCCGTGCGCAACGAGGCGATGAGCTGCGCGCGCAGAAGCGTCGTCGAAACGCCGACCCGCACGTCGCCGAACGGGCGCGGCCCGGCGCGGAGCGTCAGCACTTCTTCATAAGTGCGGGGAGTGCCGAGCAGCCGCAAGGCCTTGTTCACCGTCGTACCCGATTGCAGTTCCGCCAGCCGTGGCCGCACCGGATAGGTCTCGCCGATGCGAGCGGTGTCGCTGTGGGCGAGCGCCAGACCCTGCGCGTCGAACACCGCAAGATCGAAGATGGTCGGATCTCCGGCATTGGCGGCGTCGAACAGCGCGCGCAGCGCGCGGTCGTCGCGGATCGCGGAGGCGCCGCCTTCGGCGGCGGCGCGGCTCGCGAGCAGCGACACCTGATGCGCCGCGGCGTGGGTG
>JABFRW010000173.1 GCA_013140805.1 Candidatus Eisenbacteria bacterium | reverse complement strand
GTCAGCGCCGTGTCGCGCGCGAGCGACTCGGCGAGCGTGCGGCGGCCGAGTGCAAAGTGCCCGCGCGCCGACCAGTAACGCCACATCGAGCCCGCCAGCCGCAGCCCGAGTCGCGCGCCGTCCGGACGACCGGCGCTCCAGGCGAACGCCGCGAGCAGATCGTCGTGCGCCAGATCGAGTCTCAGCAGTTCGGACTTCTGATCGGGGCCCGCGAGCGCCGCCGGCGAGGCGGCGGCGAGATTCGCGAAGTACGAAAGGTGGCGGTCGCACACGCCGTCTCGCTCGCCAGCCGCTGCCAGCAGCTCGAGCGCGAACTCGCGCACGCTCTCGAGATAGCGATAGCGGGTCGAACCCCCGCTGGACGGCATCACCACCACGAGCGACTTGTGTACCAGGCGCTGGATCGCGTCGAGCAGATCGAACTCGTCGGGCTCGCCGGCGCTCACCGCCAGGGCGCCTTCGAGTGTCCAGCCGCCCACGAACACCGCGAGGGTTCGGAACAGCTCGCGCTCGTCCGCAGCCACGTGGTCGACGCTCCAGGCGATCGTGGCCCGCAGCGTCTGGCGCCGCCCGACCAGCGTGGTGGTCGCGCCGCCGAGCAGCTTGAACCGATCGCCGAGCCGCGCGCGGATCTCGTCGATCGAGAGCACGCGCGTGCGCGCCGCGGCCAGCTCGATCGCGAGCGGAATCCCGTCGAGGTGCCGGCACACGGCGGCGACCGCGGATGCGTTGGCCGCGCTCAACTCGAAGCCTGGTTGAGCCTGCTTCGCGCGCTCGACGAACAGCGCCACCGATTCGCTGGCGGCGATCGCCTCGAGGCTCGCGCGCGCCGGATCGGGTGGCAGCGCGAGCGGGGGCACCGCGGTTACCTCTTCACCCGCCACGCCCAACGGCTCACGCGTGGTGGCGAGCACCCGCAGGCCCGGCGAATCGGCGAGCAGGCGCTGGACGAGCGGCGCGCAGCCCGCGATCACGTCTTCGCAATTGTCCATCAGCAGCAGCGCACGGCGGGTTCGAAAGTGGCGCGCGAGTGCCTCGACGACCGGAGTGCCGGGATCCTCAGTCACGCCCGCCACGCGTGCCACCGACTCGGGCACCCGATCCGGCTCCTGCAATGACATCAGGTCCACGAACCACACGCCGTCGGGAAACGAGCCGAACGACTCTTCCGCGATGCGCAGCGCGAGGCGCGTCTTGCCGCTGCCGCCGATGCCGGCGAGCGACAGCAATCGCGTGGCCGCGAGCCGCTTCGTCCCGGAGGCGATCAGCGCCTCGCGCCCGATGAATCGCGACAGCGTGGCAGGCAGGTTGTTCGGCGTCGCCGGCGCTTCGCCCCCGCGCACCGCGGAGGCGCGGCGGATGCCGAGCATCTCCTCGAGTTGATAACGCGCGTCCCGCACCTCGGAAAGGCGTCGATCGCGATCCTTCTCGAGGCAACGCTCGATGAGCGTGCGCGCCTGAGCCGAGACGGCGGCCGGAATCGCCTGCATGTCCGGTGTCTCATCGAGCACGCGCTGCATGACCTCGTGCGTGTGATCGCCTCGGAACGCGCGGAGGCCGGTCAGGCATTCATAGAGCACGCACCCGAACGAAAAAATGTCGGTGCGGGAATCCTGGTCGCCCGCGCGGACCTGCTCGGGGCTCATGTAGCTCGGCGTGCCGACCACGACACCCCACTGGGTGATCGGAGCGTCGGCGCGCGACGCCGCGACCGGCCTTTCGGTTCGAGGTCCCACGAACGTCTCGTCCGCGTGCGCGGACGGCGGGTCGGCCGCTGCCGGTGCGGACGGCGGGGGCGAGATCATCGTGATGGCGCCGGTCGCAGCTGGCGCCGCTCTCTCGGCCGGCTCGCTGGCGCGCTTGGCGATCCCGAAGTCCAGCACCTTGACCAGCCCGCGCGGGCCGATCATCACGTTGCCCGGCTTCAGGTCGCGGTGAATGACGCCGCGCTCGTGCGCGACTTCGAGCGCCTCGGCGATCTGCGCACAGACCCGCAGCGCTTCCTCGGTGGCGAGTGGCCCGCGCGCGGTGCGATCGGCGAGCGACTCGCCCTCGACACGCTCCAGCACCAGCGCCACGGTGCCGTCCTGATCCTCTTCAAAGCCGTGCAGCGTCGCGATGTTGGGATGATTCAGCGACGCCAGCATCAGCGCTTCTCGGCGGAACCTCGCGAGCGCCTCGGGGTCGCGCGCCAGTTCGGGCGGCAGCACCTTGAGCGCCACGTCGCGCTCGAGTCGCGGGTCGTGGGCGAGCAACACCTGTCCCATGCCGCCGGCGCCGAGGCGACCGACGACGCGGTAGTGGCCGAACGATGCGGGGAGTTCACTCATGGCGGTGCCGCGCGTGCCGCGCGGCACCGCATTCTACGACTGCTTCACCGATAGAGCGACTTGATGCTGCCCCAGGTGCTGGAGCGCGCTGACGTCGGGCAGTCGACGTCGATCTTGCCATCGTGCCGGAACAGATAGCCCGCGATCATCACGCTCGGCCGCCACGTCATGCCGCCCGTGAACAGGCTCGGACACGGGAAGCCGCCCGCGCTCACGCGCGAGAACAGGCTGCCGCCGGTCCAGGTGATCACGCCTTCGGAGTTCCCGACCTGGAACGTGGTGAAGTCGTTGGCCTGGGTGAAGAAGTTGGAGATGATGCCGGTCAGCAGCACGGTGCCATCCACGAACGTCGAGGGGACGTTCGCGTTCGGCGGCGACGGATCGAACACCGAGTTTCGCGGCGTGCCTTCATACAACGTGATGGTGCCGCCGGTGTAGGTCGTGGTGTAGAACTGCAGTCCCGGTGAGCCGACCGTCGTGGTGCCGTTCGAGATCAGGCCCGAGACCAGGAACGTGTACTCCTTGGTCGGATCGTTCGCGTCGAGATCCGAGAACGGCGGTCCGAATGCACTGACCAGACCGACGATCCGGAGTTCGTTGCCCGGAGTCGAGGACGAGAATGTCGCGCCGGCCTCGTAGTAGTACGCCGGATCCCAGTCGATCGCGGGCGCCGCGAACGAGGTCCCGGCCATCGTGAGCGCGACCAGCGCCGCGCCAAGCATCGAGTACCGCTTCATGAGAAAACCTCCGCGGCGGGGGAAACCGCCGATGCGTGGACTTAGCGGTAGCTCCGCTTGAGCGAACCCCAGCTGCGGTTTTGCGCGGGAGTCGGGGCGTCGAGGAACGTCTGTCCATCGGCCTGATGCGCGTACCCCGACGGGATCGACGTGGTGTTGCGAGTCACGCCCGAGAACGTCCAGCCGCTGCGCTGGTTGGCCGGGATCGCGACGTATTGCGAGCCACCGACGACCTCGTACTCGGCTTCGTAGCTGCCGCTGTTGGTCGCTGTGTTGAAGATGAACGTGAAGTTGCGAAGCTCGCCGATCAGAATCGCGGTGCCGTCGTTGAAGCTCGACGGTGCGCTCGCATTGGGCGGCGTGACTCCGTAGTCGAACGCGGTACCGGTGCTGATCGGATCCTCGTAGATCGTCAGCGTGCCGGGCGAGGTGTACGAGGTCACGACGAACGGCCCGACCGTGTTCTGCGCGGTCGCGATCAGTCCGGTGATCACGTAGGTGTACTGATTGAGGGCCGGGTTCGAGCTGAGCGGGGCCGACAGCACCGGCACTTCACCGATGCCGACGTAACCATCTCCCGGCGCGCCGAACACCGACGGCGTGAGATCCGGATCCTCGTAGTCGAATCCGACGTAGTCGAACAACAACAGCTGCGCGTGGGCGTGCGTCGGAGCGAGCAGACACGCCACTGCGAGCACCACAAGTGTCGCCAATCGCTTCATGAATACCTCGCGACCCGGCTTGCGCTCCGCCATCGTCCATGCGGTGAGGGGCCAGGGATGCGTTGGGATGGTTCGGACATCGGCCACGAGGAGGGGGTTTTCGGGCCACGGACTCTGAATGCCGCGTCAAGAGTAAGGGTCGGAGCGCCGCCGACCAAGGAAATCCCGAGGATTTCCACCCTCTGGCAGGGGTTTGGTGCTCTGAAACCCCTCGCGTCGTTACGCCCGGAGCCGATCGAGGTGGTGCTTGCGGAACTTCGCAACCTTGGGGGCGATCACCGCGGCGCAGTAGGGCTGGTTCGGATTCCGCTCGAAATAGTCGCGGTGTTCGGCCTCGGCCGGATAGAAGGCCTGCAGGCGCTCGCTCTGGGTCACAATCGGATCGTCGAAGACGCCGCTTGCCACGATCCGGGCCACCACGCGCTCCAGCGCCGCTCGCTGGTCGTCCGAGTTCCAGAACACAACGGAGCGATACTGGGTTCCGACATCGGCGCCCTGGCGATTGAGCGTGGTCGGATCGTGGATCGAGAAGAACACCTCGAGCAGGTCGTCGAACGTGATCTGCTGCGGATCGAAGCTCACCTGCACCACCTCGGCGTGGCCGGTGCGGCCACCGCACACCGCCTCGTAGGTGGGATTCGGGCCGGCTCCCCCGGCGTATCCGGACGTCACACCGGTCACGCCTCGCAACTCGACGAACACCGCCTCGAGGCACCAGAAACAGCCTCCGCCGAGGGTGGCGGTGTCCAGATTCGGCGTCGCGTCGCTCATGGTCGGCACACTACCCGCTGGTTTCACGGCTGAAAAGCCGGCGGTTCGTGCCGACACTCTCGAGGGCCGGCAAGCCCGCACCCGCCGACCCTCGAGCCCTCAACCCGTCAGGAGTGCCGCACGTGCCCGGCCCGCCTACCATCTTCGTCGCCCGCCAGCCGATTTTCGATCGCCGCGCGGCGGTGCACGGCTATGAACTGTTGTTTCGTGGCAGCGCCGAGAACCGTTTCACCGGCGGCGACGTCGAGTCCGCGTCGGCGATCAACATCGAACAGAGCACCGCGGCGTTCGGCCTCGACGCCCTGGTCGGCGAGCGGCTGGCATTCGTGAACCTGTCCCGGGGCGCTCTGCTGCAGGAGTTCTACCGCATGCTGCCGAGCGAGCGCACCGTGATCGAGTTGCTCGAATCCGTGCACGGCGACGCCGAGGTGTTGGAGGCGTGCCGTGAACTCAAGCGCCGCGGCTATCGGCTGGCGCTCGACGACTTCACCGACGCGCCGCACTCGCAGCCACTGCTCGCGTACGCCGACATCGTGAAGGTCGACCTGCGCCAGACCCCGGAGGCGCTGACGCCGGGGTTCACCTCCCGGTTGCGCGGCAAGCGCCTCTCGCTGGTGGCGGAAAAGGTCGAGACGCCGCAGGAGCATCGACGCGCGATGGCCGCCGGCTACGACCTGTTCCAGGGTTACTACTTCTGCCAGCCGGAGATGATCGAGACCCGCGACCTTGCACCGTCACAGCTCAGTCAGATGCGCTTCCTCGCCGAGGTCAGCCGATCGGAAGTTTCGTTCGAGCAGCTCGAAGAACTGTTTCGGCGCGACGTCGCGATGACCCTACGGCTGCTGCGATATCTGAACTCGGCGGCGTTCGGCTGGCGGCACGAGATTCGTTCGGTGGGTCACGCGCTCATGCTCATGGGCGTTCGGCCGCTGAGGAAGTGGGCCATGATGATGGGCTTCCTGAGGCTTGCCGGCGACAAGCCGCACGAGCTGGCCATCACCGCGCTCACCCGCGCGCGATTCGCCGAGCAACTCGGGCCCCCGGCCGGGCTCGAGCACCACGACTCCGAGCTGTTTCTCACCGGCATACTGTCGACTGCGGAAGCGATGCTCGGGCGCTCACTGCGCGACGTGCTCACGGCACTCGCGGTGCCCGACATGGTTCGGACCGCGCTGCTCGACGGCGGGAGCCGGCTCGGCGCGGTGCTGCGCATCGTGATGGCCTACGAACGCGGGGACTGGCCGACGGTCGAATCGGTGCGAACCGAGTGCGCGGTCGACGAGCGCGCGCTGACCGATGCCTACGTCAGCTCCCTGCAGTGGGCCGAGACCAGCGCAGCCGCCTGAGCGAGGCTCAAGTCTCCGCGTCGCGCGGCGGCGCGGTCGGTGACGCCGTCGGCGGCGCGGTCGGTGACGCAGCGCGCTCCGCGGACTCGAGCAGTCGATCCGCGGCCACGTGCGGCGTCATGCGGCGCTCGAGCATCGCGACTACCAGCGACTCGCGACTCTCCCGCGTCACGCGTGAGCGAAAGCCGCTCCACAGCCGATCGCGAACCAGATCGTCGAGCCGCTGCGAGAGTCTCTCCCGGCGCCGGCGCTCGAGATCACCGCGACCCGCGAGAAATGCCAGATGCTCCTCGAGCCGCTCCACATACTCGGACACGCCGCGCCCGATCGAAGCCGCGGTGAGCAGCACCGGCACGTTCCACTCGCTGCGGATCGAGCGCAGCTCGAGGGCCGAGCGGATCGCGAACACCGCGCGATCAGCGCCATCGCGATCGGCCTTGTTCACAACGAACAGATCGCCGATTTCCATCAGGCCCGCCTTCATGGCCTGCACGGCATCGCCGGATTCGGGCACCAGCACCACGGTTGTCGAGTCGGCGGTCTGCGCGACTTCCAACTCGCTCTGCCCGACGCCGACGGTCTCGATCAGGATGCGCGAGAAGCCGGCGGCGTCGAACACATCACACACCTGCGCGGTCTGGACCGCGAGCCCACCCATGCTGCCGCGCGTCGCCATCGAACGGATGAACACTCCGTCGTCGCCCGCCAGCTCCCCCATGCGGACGCGATCGCCCAGCAGTGCACCGCCGGTGAACGGACTGGTCGGGTCGACCGCCACGATCGCGACGGTCTCGCCGCGGCTCCGATACTCCTGAGCCAGTCGCGTCACGAGCGTGCTCTTGCCGGCACCGGGTGGCCCCGTCACACCGATTCGAAATGCGCGACCGGTGCGCGGGAAACACGCATCGAGGATCGCGATCGAGCCCGGAGTCTCGTTTTCGACCCGAGAGATCGCGCGTGCCAGAGCGACCCGATCGCCCTGCTCGATGCGGGCGACGAGATCCGAAACTTCCGAAGTTGAAAGCGAGCTCGGGGTCACGAGGGGCCTGAGTTTGGGGACGGCGGGGCACCTTACGAGCCACTCCCGGGAGGGTCAAGGCGCGACTCGCGCGCCCCGCACGCAGCTCGCCCCGCCCCCGTGGCGGGGTGCCCCTGATCGCGTGCATTCGAACCCCGAACGCCGAATGCTCAGTGTCACCGGGAATCGCATCCTCAACTTGGGAGGCTGGCTCATGATCGTGCATTCGCTACGCCGCAACGCCCTTTCCACTTCGGCCGGCCTCGCCGCCCTGCTGCTCTCGGTTGCAACCGCCGGAGCTCAGACCTTTCAGCGCGTCACCGACGCGTCCAATCCGATCTTCACAGCCGGTGGTTCGACACTCCAGTACACCGGAGCGAGCTGGATCGATTACGACGGAGACGGCGACGACGACCTGTTCGTGAGCACCGTCGGACTGTTCCGTAACGACGGCGCGGGGGTGTTCGTGCTGGTGCCGAACGCACTGCCGAGCCAGGGTGAGGGCAAGGGCAACAGCTGGGCCGACATCGACAACGACGGCGACCTCGACGCGTTCGTCTCGGGCGGCGCCACGGCACTCGCAACCCCGGACCCCTCGAACGGCTCCGCGCTGTATCGAAACGACGGCACGCAGTTCACCAAGCTCACCGGTGGCGCGATCGGCGACACGCTCGCCAACTCGAGCTGGGGTTGCGCCTTCGCCGACTACGATCGCGACGGTCGCGTGGACTTGGTGACCGCGGCGGCGATCAACTTCATGGGCATCACCGGCAACAATCGCCTGTTCCGAAACCTCGGCGGCGGCGCGTTCGCGCTCGTCGACACCGCCGCGATGACGCTGGCGCCGGCGCCGTACACGATTCCCACCTGGTCCGACTACGACCATGACGGCGATCCGGACCTGTTCATCGCCTCGGGGCCCGCCACCGGCACGCTGGCGCGCGACTTCCTGTACGTCAATCGCAATGAAGCGGCGGCGAGCTGGTTCGAGCGCATCAACAGCGGACCACTCGGCACCGACCTTCAGGATGGACAGGTCTACAACTGGATCGACTACGACAATGATCGCGACCTCGATGTCTATCTCACGAACTACGCCGGCTCCGCGCCGAACCGGCTGTATCGAAACAACGGGACCGGGGTCTTCACATCGATCACGACCGCCGGAACGATCGTGACCGACAACCTGTTTTCACTCGCCTCGGTGTGGCAGGACTTCGACAACGATGGCGATCTCGACTGCCTGGTGACGAACGACGCGACCGGCCTGACCCGTTTCTATCGCAACAACAATGACGGCACGTTCACGAACATCAATCTCGCGCAGCTGACGGTCGCCGGACCTCACTATGGAGCCGCCTCCGCCGACTACGACGACGACGGCGACATGGACTTGTTCGTCTCGGGGCCGAGCGGACTGCACGGCCTCTATCGGAACAGCACCGCACTCGGCAACCACTGGCTCAAGCTCCGGCTGGTCGGCACTCAGTCGAATCGCGCCGCGATCGGCGCGCTGGTACGCGCACGCGCGGTGATCGGCGGCACTCCGCGCTGGATGACCCGCGAGGTCTCGGCGCAGAACACGTTCGGAGGGCAGAGCAGCCTGACCGTGCACTTCGGGCTTGGCGCAGCGACGATCGTGGATTCGCTGCTGATCGAGTGGCCGAGCGGCCTGCGCGAAGTGCGCACCGCCATCGCCGCGGACTCGCGACTCCTGATCGCCGAAGACGGAGCGACCGCCGTCGACGTTTCGCACGCGACCACCACGGCCGCGCCGGATCGAGTCGAGTTGCGCTGGCGGTTGTCGGGATCCGGGGCGCGCGCCGTCGACGTGGAGCGTCGCGGCACGGCCGGCGAGTGGGTGAGCCTGATCGGCACCGACGCTTCGCTGGGCGCCGATGCGCGGCGGCGCGAACTTCACCAGCTCCCCGACGGCGGCGTGACGTTCGCGGACGCGACGGTGAGCGCCGGGACGCGCTACGGCTATCGCCTCGTGGTGCTGGACGAGAGCGGACTGCGGCGCGCCGGCGAGGTCTGGGTCGACGTCCCCCAGGTGTCTCGACTCGCGATTCGAGGCGTTCATCCCAACCCGGCATCGGGCCGCCTCAACGTCGCGTTCGCGCTCGAATCCTCGGCCCCCGCAGTCCTCGAGGTGTTCGACGCGACCGGCCGACGAGTGGCGATGGAATCGCTCGCCACCCCGGAGCCCGGCGAACGGCGATTCACGTTCGGCGCGACGCGACGTCTCCACACCGGCGTCTATCTCGTCCGGCTCACGCAGAGTGGACGCCACGCAACCGTCAGGGCGGTCGTCATCGAGTGACGGCCACGGAACTCGAAAGTGCTACAGCGGGCGATCGCCGCCGAGCAGCGCGGCGATCCGTCCGCGGTGGCTGCGGGAAATCGGAAGCGTCGTCCCGTCGACGAGCACGGCTTCGAGGTCGCCGCTCGCGGTCGGGCGCAGGCTCCGCACCCGTTCGAGATTCACCAGCACGCCTCGATGGATACGCAGAAAGCCGTGCGGCTCGACCCGCTGCTCGAAGCGCGCCAGAGTCTCTCGCAACAGATGCTTGGCGCTTTGTACGTGCAGCTCCACGTAGTTGTCGGCTGCGCTCACCCAATCGACCTCGCGCAGCGCGACCAGCCGCATCTCGGCGCCATCCCGCACCAGCACGCGGTCGGAGTAGCCACCGGCGTGGCTCGCCAGATGCCGTTCGAGCGCGGCCTGGCGCTCGCGCAATTCCTCGAGCAGCCCCCTCAAGTCGGGGCTCCCCTCGAGACGCGTCAGCCGCTCGCGCGCTCGCGACAGCGCTTCGTCGAAGCGACGCTCGTCGAACGGCTTGAGCAGGTAGTCGAGTGCTCGCGCCTCGAAGGCGCGAACGGCATGCGCGTCGTAGGCGGTTGCGAACACCACGAGCGGCCCGGACGTGCGGTCACGACCCAGCGCCTCCAGGACCTCGAAGCCGGAACGATCGTCGAGCCGAATGTCGAGGAACAGGAGGTCCGGACGAAGCTCCTGAACGATCGCGATCGCCTCTTCGGCGGTGGCGGCCTCTCCCACCAGCTCGACATCGGAGGCTCGCGCCAGGAGCCTGCGCAGCTTGTCGCGCGCCAGCGACTCGTCCTCGACGATCACCGTGCGGATCATGACGTCGCTCCCTCGATCGGCAGTACGATTCGGACCAGCGCACCGCCCTCGGGGGCGCGACCGTACTCCACCACGTGGCGATCCGCGTAGAGGTGCTGCAGACGCAGTCGCGTGTTGCTCAGTCCGACACCTTCGCGAGGCGCCAGCGACGAGAAGCCGACCCCGCTGTCCGCGATGTCGATGCGCAATCGGCCGCCGTCCTCGAGCACGTCGATGCGGATCACACCGGCCCCTGCGCGCAGCCCGTGACGCATCGCGTTCTCGACCAGCGGCTGAATGAGCAACGGAGGCACGCGCGCGTCGCGCAACTCCGGATCCACGCGGCACGTGATTCGAAGCTCGTCACCGAAGCGCAATCGCAGGATGTCGAGATACGCCTCGAGCATCCCCACTTCCTCCGCCAGCGCGATCTGCGGGCGGCCTGCGTTCGCGGTCGTACTTCGCAACAGATCGGCGAGGCGCGCGATCGCCTGATCGGCCGCCCGCGCATCGCGATAGACCAGCTCGGAAATGGCGTGCAGCGTGTTGAAAAGGAAATGCGGCTCGAGCTGCATGCTGAGCGCCTGAAGTCGCGCCTCGAGCAGCTGCGAACGCAGCTCGAGCGCCTGCAATCGTCCGCGCCGCCACAGCGCCCGAAAGTCGACCGCGTGCGCGGCGGCCACGACCATCCCGAAGATCAGCATCTGATAGATGACGCCGTACAGCAGATGCGACGGCAGAGCCGGGCGAGTGGAGCGGCGGACCAGTGGCCACGTCCAGTGCTCGGTCAGGATCCCACCGGCATGCAGCGTGAATCCCATCGCGATCAGAATGGCGACATGTCGGAGAGCGCCGCGACCGATCAGCGGCCATCGTCTCGAGGCTGCGAAGACCACAGGGGTACAGACGAACCAGTAGATGCCCCCGACGGACTGAATCATGAACTGGCGCCACAGCGGAGGATACCGGCCGCCGGGGTTGACCTGATTGAGATTCGCGAGGTGGATCTCCAGCGTGATGATCACGACGTACGCCGTCCACCCGATGAACGACCACAGCCACACGCGCGACCATGGCACCGGCAACTGCACCGATCGATCCAGGTCCGGAGAGATTGCGGCTTCGGCATCCGGGAGAAGACCGTGCGCGAGCGCCGAAGGAGATGGGCACATGACCTCAGCGTAGCAGCCCGGATCCGCGGCGAGTGACCATGGGAGTCAGTGTGGTCGGATTCCGGCGGCGATGTCGCGGAATTCCGCCACGGGCGCCCTCGCAGGGGCGAACCGCGGCGGATCCGGGGCCAGAGGTTCCGCGGGCGGTGCTACGCCGCGCCGGAATCCGCCTGCATCATGCCGAACGGGTTGCCCTCGGTGTCGGCCGCGTACGCGAGCCATCCGACCCCCGGGATCGCCATTCTGGGCACCGTGATCGCGCCCCCGTTCGCGGTCACGGCCTTCATCGCATCGTCGAGCGACGGTACGCCGACGGTATTGACGGGTCCCTGGCCCGGTTGAGCGCGCTTCATCATGCCGCCGTCGATGCCGGGTCCGTCGCTCCCGGTCTGCACGAGCCAGTACTCCATCGGTCCTTCCCAGCGCTGAAACTTCCAGCCGAACACCTGCTGGTAGAAGCTGGCGACGCGAGCGGTGTCGTCCGCGGGAATTTCGAAGTGCAACACGCGTGACATGGTGCTCCTCCCGTGATCGATCACGCCTTGCGGGGCTCGGGGAGCCGGCCGTAGCGCTGCGTGGCATAGCCAACGATCAGGCCGACCAGCGAACCCGGCAGGAT
Organism: Candidatus Eisenbacteria bacterium; assembly: GCA_013140805.1. NCBI lineage: Bacteria > Candidatus Eiseniibacteriota > Candidatus Eiseniibacteriota bacterium. The sequence goes on along the minus strand of JABFRW010000173.1, from coordinate 1,975 downwards.
GATCTCGAAGTAATAGTGCTTGCCGCTTTCGTCCGGCATCGCGGCCACCGCCCACGCGAGCGCGAAGCCGACCGCAAGTCCGAACACGATTCCGAGCGGGAGCGAACGCACCTTGCGCGCGAAGAATCCGATCAGCACGCCGGCGAGCAGCCCTTTGAACGTCGATCCCGCAATGATGCCTGCCAGCATCGGGCGCACGGCGGGGGTGAACCACGCGGTCAATCCGTCGAGTACGCCGAGCACGCCTCCGAGCAGCAGTCCGAGCACGATCTTGTTCATCACGACCTCCAGGTGATTGCGTGGAACCTCCCCTTCGCGATTCTGTTACGCGTCCCGGGGAGATCCTTTTCCTCAAAGTGAACGGCCGTAGACGACCAGCATTACGGCGCGCACCGCCAGATAGGCCAGCACCAGCACGATCGCGGTGCGGTGCGGCGCGGCGACACGCTCGAGCCGTTCGATCCATCCCTCCCGGTGCGCGAGGACCCGGCTGCCGTCGAGCCAGCGCTGGAGGTCGGCGGCCATCGCGCTCGCGGATTCGTAGCGCGCGGCCGGCAGCGGGGCGAGCGAGCGCAGGGCGATCGAACGCAGCGGTGCGGGGACCGCCGCGAGCGCCGCGGCCTCGGCGCCCAGTCCCGTGCTCGCCCTGGGCGGAGTGCCGACCAGCAGAAAGTGCAGTATCGCGCCGAGGCCGTAGACGTCGCTGCGTTCGTCGAGGGCTTCGATCTCGCCGCGCGCCTGCTCGGGCGACATGTAGCCCGGGGTGCCCACGATGGTGCCGTCGCGCGTGGCACCGCTCGAAGGCTCGCTTCGCGTCTCACCACCTCGCGTCCCACCCTCTCGCGCCTCGCCCTCTCGCGCTTCGCCCTCTCGCGCTTCGCCACCGAGTGCCGAGGCGCCTCGAATCTTCGCGACCCCCCAGTCGAGCGTCAGCACTTCTCCATACTCGCCGACCATCACGTTGGCGGGTTTCAGGTCGCGATGGAGCACTCCCGCCGAGTGCGCGAACCCCACGGCCTCGCACACCCGCAGCAGCAGCCTCAGCCGCTCGCGGATCGAGAGCCCCGGCGTGATGCCGTCGAGGAGGCGGCCGCGCACACGCTTCATGGCCACGTAGGCGCGACCGTCCGGCATCGCGCCGACGTCGTAGACCGGCACGATGCCTGGATGCTCGAGACGGGCCAGCACGCGCGCCTCGCGCGTCATCCGTTCGACCGCGTCGGCGGACAGGCGTTCGAGCGACAGCACCTTCAACGCGACCTGGCGCCCGAGGTGCAGGTCCTCAGCCTCGTACACCACGCCCATCCCGCCTTCCCCGATTCGCGCGCCGACACGGTAGCGCGACTCGTCCGCGTCGGGGGCGTCCAGCACGCGCTGCAGGCGGTGGATCGCGTCGTCGTCGAGGTGCGTCATGGGACGTGCTTCCCGAGCAGGCTGCGAGCCTCGATTCGGAACTCCTCGTCGTCGAGCGTCAGTTCACGCAATCGCTCGAGGACCAGACGCCGGAATTCCCGGCGGGCCCAATGCAGGTGATTCGTGACCGTGGTGGTCGGAACTCCGAACTCGGCCGCGAGGTCATCGTAGCGCGGGGCGGCGTGCTCGGAGTCGGACTCGATGTCGTAGCGACGGAACAGCGCGAGCGCCAGCTCGCGGCCCTGCGCGCGAGCGTGCAGGGTGAGGGCCGCCAGCGCATCCTCGAACAGCCCGCGCACCCACTCGCGTCGGAACAGCTCTTCCTCGTCGGGTCCGACGTCGCTGGTCGCGAGTGCCTCGAACGCCCGCTCGCCTGCGACCACGTCGAGCGACTCCTCGATCCAGCCGCCGCCGCGCTTGAGACGCGCCGCACTCTGTCGCGCGTGCCCCACGAATCCGTCGAGGCACACGCGCACCCACGAGCGGAACCGTGCGCGCGTCGGCTCGAAGCGCTCGAGATAGCCCTTCTCGAGCGCCTCGGTGAAGAAGCCCTGGACCAGGT
>JABFRW010000172.1 GCA_013140805.1 Candidatus Eisenbacteria bacterium | reverse complement strand
GCGGTGAACGGGATGGGGCAGTTCACCTGGAAGTCGCGAGTCGAGGCCGGCAAGAGTCTCGCGCTCACCTACACCTGGCACTACTTCTGGCGCTAGGGCCCCCCGGGAGTGCGCGGCAATTTCGAGACTCCCCCACCGAAGCGACCCCGGCCAGCGTCTCCCTCAAGGCTCAGCACCATAGTTCCGATACTTCGAGCGGTCGGGCATCGCCCCGAGAGCGGACCACGGAGAGGGACGACATGCATCGGGTGCTCGCGGTCGACGACAATTCCCGCAACCTCGCGATCGTCGAGAAGACACTCGACGGCGCATTCCAACTCGTCACGGCATCATCGGGCGAGCAAGCGCTCGAGATCGCTCCGTGCTTTCGCCCCGATCTGATCCTGCTGGACATCATGATGCCGGGTATCGACGGCTATGAGACCTGCCGGCGTTTGCGTGCTCTCCCAGCGGTCGCCGCCGCCAAGATCATCATGGTGTCCGCGCGGGCGACGACCTCGGACCGGCTCGAGGGCTACGCGGCTGGCGCGAACGACTACGTAACGAAGCCGTTCGACTCCGACGAACTCCTGGCCAAGCTGCACGTCTATTTGCGGCTCAAGTCGATCGAGGAGATCGATCAGTTGAAGTCGGACCTGCTGGGCCTGCTGAGTCACGAGACGGCGACGCCGCTGACCACGATTCTCGGACCGGCCTCGATTCTCCTCGAGGACCCGAGTCTCTCCCCCGATCATCGTGAGTTCGTGAAGATGATCCACCATGGTGGGGTCCGACTGCAGGCACTCGTCGAGAAGGTGGCTTACCTCAGCCAGCTCAAAGCAGGATTCATCCCGCGCGAAGCCCAGACGCTGGATGCCGAGGTGCTGGCCAACCAGGTCCTCAAGAATTCACGCCGCAAGACGCTGCGCGAAGACGTGGCGGTCGAAGTGGTCATGAACGCGACCGTTCGCCTCGAGGGCGATCCGCAACAACTCGGTGTGGCACTCGGCGCGGTGCTCGACAACGCCCTTCGCCTGAGCCCGGCCGGCGGCGTCGTGCGGCTCGAGCTCGTGGAGACCGGCCCCTGGTCGGGATTTTCGGTCTCGGATCGCGGGCCTGGAATCGGGCCGGAGTTCATCGACTTCGTCTTCAATGAATTCGTGGTCGAGCACCTGAAACATCACAGCACCGGACACGGATTGAGTCTCGCCACGGCGCGGGTCATCGTGGAACAGCACGGCGGAAGCCTGACGGTCGAGAGCGCACCGGGCCATGGCGCGACGTTCCGAATGCTGTTGCCGACGAACAACGCCCGGGCGATCGCGGCGTAGTCGGCCGCCAGGCGAACATGGGCATGCCCCGCGGTTTGGACCCACGATTCGCCGGGACCTCGCAGTTCTCGAAGATCCAGACTCGTGTCGGACTGGTGCTCGTCGCGACGACCCTGATGCTCGCGGTGGTCATGTACGCGATGCAGCACAGTCAGAGTCGCCAGATGGAGGCCATGCTGCGTGAGCGCGCGCTCGAATCGCAGCGCGTGCTGGGTCGCATTCTCGAATTGAGGGCGAGCGGCGCGCGTAACCATGCCGACGATTACACGCGCTGGGACGAATTCGTCGAGTTCGTCCACACGCGCGACCCCGAATGGGCTCAGATCAACCTGACCGGTGGGATTCCAACCTTCGGCCTCGACGTCGCGTGGGTGCTCGACGCGCGGCGCCAATTGGTCGTTGGGGCGAATCCGAGTGCCGTGCCGGTGCTCTCCCGCCTGCCGTTCACGGAACAGTCGCTTGCACGCCGGCTGGCACGCGAACCGATCGGTCATTTCTTCGCTTCGACACAGGCGGGAGTGCTCGAGATCTGGACCTCGTCGATTCAGCCGTCGGAGGACTTCAAGCGTTCCACACCGCCCGCCGGCTACTACGTGGTGGGCAGGCTATGGACTCCGGAACGGATCACCGAGCTGGCATCGGTGTCCGCGGGCGACGTGCGCATCGTTCCAGCCAGTGGACTCCCCGCGGGAGTCGAGAGCCGGGCGGAGACCGGCCGGATCGAAGTTCGAGTCCCGTTTCCGGGTATCAACGGCCGTCCGGTGGCGGGGCTCGAGTTCTCAGCCACGTTCGTGGAGGGGCGACGCATCAACCGAGTTCTCAAGCAGTCGTCGATGTTGGCCGTGCTGGGGGCGGTGCTCTCGCTGGTACTGGTGTGGTGGGCCGTGACGCGCTGGGTGGCGCGTCCGCTGGCTGCCATCACGCGCGCCATGCGTGAGGAGGACGCGACCCAGCTCACGCGCGAGGTTCACCGACACGACGAACTGGGCGAAGTGGCACGCCTGGTCGCCCAATTCTTCGCGCAGCGCGATCGGCTGATCGAGGCTCGGAAGGTGGCCGAAGACGCGGCGATGGCCAAGTCCCACTTTCTCGCGAACATCTCACACGAACTGCGCACGCCGATGCACGGAATCTTGAGCTTCTCGCGGTTCGGGATGCGCGACGCGGAATTGGCGACCCGCAGCGAACTCCACGAGAACTTTCTCCAGATCAACCAGTGTGGCGAGAGCTTGCTCACGCTCCTGAATGCGCTGCTCGATCTCTCGAAGCTCGAGGCCGGGCGCATGTCGTTCGCGTTTTCCGACGTTTCGATGGCGCAAGTCGTCGACGTGGCGGCCGATGAGTTCCGATCGCTGTTCCACGAGCAGATGATCGAACTGCGTGTCCACGAGGAGCCGGACCTGCCGCCCGTCGTTGCCGATCGCATGCGCCTGATTCAGGTGTTGCGCAACCTGGTTTCGAATGCTGCCAAGTTCACGCCTGCGGTGGGCGTAGTGGTGATCCGCCTCGAGTCAGCGGGCGACGTGCAGCGCGTGTCGGTGGAAGATTCCGGCCGCGGGATCCCCGCCGGGGAAGAGGAGTTGATCTTCAACAAGTTCGTGCAGGCGAGTCACACGAATCCGCGCACCAGCGGAGGAACCGGGCTGGGCCTGGCAATTTGCCGCGAGATCGTCGAGGCCCACGAAGGCCGCATCTGGGCCGAGAATCGGCTCGAGGGTGGCGCTCGCGTCGTCTTCGAGGTTCCGGTGGCAGGGCCGGCGAGTGCACACGAATCCGATGCCGATCGCGAGTCGGACGCTGCGAGCAAACCGGGCCTGAACGCGAAGCCGATTGCGACTTCGAATATGAATCAACGATGGGGGAGGGCCGCATGAATTCGAACCCGTTGACGCCACTCGCACTGGGCGTGGTGCTGGGATGCGCGGTGCTTCCATGCCGGGCAGGTGCGGAGGCCGAGCCCGACGCCTCGGACAAGTCGCCCGTGGTCGAGTGGAGTACGACCTATGCGTCTCGCTATGCCTTTCAGGGCTTCGACTACAGCGAAGGGCGCCCGGTGTTGCAGCCGTCGACGAGCGTGAGTCTGCGCGGCTTCACCGCCGGACTGTGGGGCAATGTGAATCAGACTCGTCAGGAGCTCGACGAACTGGACGTCACGCTGGAACGTGATTTCGAACGAGGGCGCCTCTCGGGTTCACTGGGCTACGCCTACCTAGACTACCCGCACCGCGAGGATTGGGCGCCGACCCACGAGGCGATTCTGGACCTCGCGTTCGCGGCCCCATTGGCCGCCTCCCTCAGCATGCACTGGGACGCGGCTGCCGGAGCCGGGCGCTACTGGACCTTCGGGCTCGCTCGTGAGTTCGAGAGTGCGCGAGGAACGTTCGCGTTGACCGCGAAGTTGTTCGCTCAAGAGCACTACTACGGCATGACGGGATTCCCCGCGTGCGAGACAGGCGCAGCCTTCGCGGGGGCCTGGGGCGCGATCGCGATCGAGCCCGCGGTGGCTCGCACCTGGGCGTGGGCGAACGGGGACTTTCGCGACGCACTGGCGATCGAGCCGCACTGGATGGGCAGTATCAGCGTGTCGTCTGCGTGGGCGAGGTAAACGACTCGAGCGCGCCTGCGCGCCGCCCTCAATTCGCCCGGCTCCCCTCCGAGACTTCCCTGGGGGTGCCCGGCGCTCCTGGCGCCCGCCGGGTCAAGCGCAATTCTCTTCACGTGATCGGAGTGAGCCATGGCCGCGCCGCCTGAGATCGCCGTTCACCGCGGTTTCTCAGCCTCACGCGATCCCGCGATCGCGGCGGAGGAACTCTATCGGGCGATTGGAAAGCCGGGAGTCTCGTTCGCGACTTTCTATTGCACGGCCGAGTACGACCTCCCGGCGCTTGCGCGCGAACTTCACGCTCGCTTCGGTGACATGCCCCTGATCGGCTGCACCTCGGCGGGAGAGATCAACCCGACGGGCTACACGGACGGCTCGCTCACCGGCGTCAGCATCGTGTCCGATCAACTGACCGCCGAAATCGATCTCATCGATTCACTCGACAGCTTCGTGCTTTCGCGTGGCGAACAAACCGCTCACAACCTCCTGAACCGATTTCTGCAGCGAGGCGTCACTCCGACCAGCGCCAACACATTCGCGCTGGTGCTAATCGATGGGTTGTCGGGACAGGAGGAGCCGCTGGTGTTCGCCCTGTCTCGCGCGCTCGGCGGGATGCAACTGTTCGGAGGTTCCGCCGGCGACGACGGACGGTTCAAACAGACCTGGATCTACTACCGGGGGGCCTTTCACGAGCACTCGGCGATCGTCGCGCTCATGCACACGACGCTGCCATTCATGGTATTCAAGACCCAGCACTTCGAGAGCACGGACCAGCGCCTGGTGGTGACGCGTGCCGACCCCGCCACTCGTACCGTGTACGAGATCAACGGGGAACCCGCCGCGCGGGAGTACGCGCGCGTGCTGGGCCTGAGCCTTGATCGGCTGCAAGCCGATGTGTTCGCGGTGCACCCGGTCGCCGTTCGAATTGGTGGAACTCTTTACGTGCGTTCGATCATGCACGCCAACCCGGACGAGAGCCTCACGTTCGCGTGCGCGATCAACGAAGGCATCGTGGTGTCGGTCGCGAAGGGGCTGGATCTTCTCGCCGACCTCGAAGCGCTGTTCGCCGATATTCGCGAACGGCTCGGGCCGCCTGCGCTCGTCCTGGCGTGCGACTGTCTGTTTCGCAAGATGGAGATGGATCAGCGCGGGCTGCGCGGAGCCGTTGGCGAAGTCCTCGCCCGCAATCAGGTGATCGGATTCGCCACCTACGGTGAGCAATTCAACGGCATGCACGTGAATCAGACCTTCACCGGTGTCGCGCTTGGATACCCCCGCGCAGCCTAGCGAGGCGTCCGTCGACCACGAACCGGATCCCGCCGAACTCGCCCGTCGGATCCACAAGCTGGAGCGGATCAACGACGTCCTCATGCGACGCGTCGAGCAGTCGATGGACATGCAGGAGGATGCGTTCCTGCTGTTCCAGACCGCGACGGCGCTCGAAGGCAAGATTCAGCAGCGCACCGCCGCCCTCAATGCCGCGCTGTCAGACCTTGCGATCACCAACCAGGCGCTCGAACGCGCGCGCGACGCCGCCAATGCGGCGAACGCCGCCAAGTCGGCATTCCTCGCCAACATGTCGCATGAACTGCGCACGCCGCTGCATGGCATCCTCAGCTTCGCGCGCTTCGGGCTGCGCGAGGCCGAGGTGGCGGAGCGGAGCGGGCTGCGCGAATACTTCACCCACATCCACGACAGCGGCCAGACTCTCCTCGCGTTGCTGAACGATGTCCTCGATCTCGCCAAGCTCGAATCGGGGCGCATGCACTACGAGTGGGAGTGCGTGGATCTCGAGGACCTCGTGAGCACCGTGATGGAGGAGTTCGGCGCGGTGTGCCGAGAGCGCGGCATCTCGCTGACGATCGTCGGCGACGATCAGCGCCTGCCGGTATGGGGCGACTCCATGCGACTGCGGCAGGTCATTCGCAACCTAATCGACAACGCCGTGCGCTATACGAAGTCGCGAGTCGTGGTATCGCTGTTCGTCGATCAGCTCGCGAAGGTCGCGCGGATCATGATCGCGGATGATGGTCCCGGAATCCCAGAGGACGAACTCGGAGCGATCTTCGAAAAGTTCATCCAGTCGAGCGCCACCGGCTCGGGCGCCGGCGGCACCGGGCTCGGACTCGCGATCACGCGCGAGATCCTCGCGGCGCATCACGGTCGCGCATGGGCTGAGAACCAACCGCACGGCGGAGCCGTCCTGACAGTCGAACTGCCGCTCAAGGCAGAGGACATCGAGGAGACCAGCGACTTGGCGGTCTGAGCGCGCGGAGTGGCAGCGCTCCGGGTTCGCCCTGGAGCGTGGCCCCCAGGATGGGACTGGACCGGCGGCCGTCGGTAGGGACTCCCACCAATCGCTCCGCCGCCGACAGCGCCGCAACCACCGACAGTTGTGCTCCGGCTTCTCGGGCACCTGCCAGGTCCTCGTCGCTGAGCGCTCCCGTCAGGCGCGCTTCGAGGTCGCGCGTGGCGGGAAGTTCGTACGAGAGAAGCGGCATCTTGAGCGTGACTCGCAATGCGGTCGCGGCGGCCAGCAGGCTCGCTGACTCGGCGGGGCGAGTGTCGGCAACCAGGCTCGCAACCGCTTCGAAAATAGGCAGAGCAATCGACGGGTCCGGCATCAGGCTCCAGCTGTGATCGATCTCGCGCGCAAGGGCCATGGCTCGGTCCCAGAGCGCGCGACCGAGATCGTAATCGCGCCGGATGTAGGCCGCGATCCCGAGCTGCAGCAGGCAGAGACAAATGCCGTCTCGAATGCCGGCCTCTTCGTTGATCTGGAGCGACTCCGACTGCATGGTTTCGAGGCGATCGAGGTCTTCGCGCGCCAGTGCGATGACGCTCAGGTTCGTCAGGCAGCCTGCGATCCAGATGGTCGAGTTCGCGCGTCGGTAGTAGTCGAGACTCTTTTCATAGTGTCGTTCCGCCTCGTCATTCTCGCCGCGGCTGAACGCGATGTTGCCCAGGTTCAGGTAGACGCTGCCGATCTGCTGATCGGTTCCGACCTGGGACAGCACCGAGAGCGCCTGCTCGTAGAGCCCGCGCGCACGATCGAGCTCACCCATCCGCCAGGCCAGGTTGCCTGCCCCGACGAGTGCCCTTCCATAAGGCACGCTCTTCCGGTCCGCCGCCGGATGCGCGCGTGCCGCGCTTGAACTACCCGACGCACGGGATCCGCCAACTCAAGGTGCCGTGGGCCGAGCCGGGCTCGCAGTTCACGGCGATGTTCGAGGCACTGGCGATCGATTGGCTGCAGCAGGCGAGCGTGACCGCGGTCTCGAAACACCTCCGCATCTCATGGGACGAAGCCTCGGGGATCATGGAACGCGCCGTGCGCCGCGGGCTGAAGCGTCGCGAGGCCGAGGTCGTGAAGCATGCCGGGGTCGACGAGACATCGTTCGCCAAGCGGCAGGCGTACGTGACGGTGGTCGCCGACCTCGAGCGCTCGCGAGTGCTGTACGTAGCCGACGATCGCTCGCAGGCCAGCCTGGATGGCTATTGGGCGAGCCTCTCGCACGAGCACCTCGGGGCGATCGAAGCGATCGCGATGGACATGTGTGCGCCGTACATCCAGTCGGTGATGTTGAACGTGCCGTTCGCCGACGAGCGGATCGTGTTCGACAAGTTCCACATCGCCCAGAACCTGAACCAGGCGGTGGACCAGGTGCGCCGCATGGAACACCAGCGACTGAGCGCTGAAGGCGACACCCTCCTCAAGGGGACGAGGTTCGACTGGCTGCGGCACCCCGCTTCGTTCACGCGTGCGGCGGGCCAGGAGTTCGATGTGCTGCGCGAGCGCGTGCGCCGCGTCGCGCGAGCGTGGGAACTCAAGGAGACCGCCATGGCGATCTTCGATCTGAAGGCCGCGTGGGCGGCGCGGCGGAACTTCGAGCGCTGGTTCGCGTGGGCGATCCGCTGCCAGCTCGAGCCGATCAAGCGCGTGGCCCGCACCCTGCAGCGGCACTGGGACCAGATCGAGAATTACTTCCGGCATCGGATCACCAACGCGGGGCTGGAGGCGATCAACACGAAGATCCAGGGTGTGAAGCGGCGTTCACGCGGCTTCCGCAGCCGCGAGCGCTTCAAGATGGCCATCTACTTCCACTGCGGCGGGCTCGACCTCTACCCGACCGGCGCCGCGATCAGGCCGTGAAAGCACCCACACGATTCCCGGAAGAGCCCTTAATGTCGAGCCCGCGTGCGCCCACATCGGAGGCAACCAGCACGCGAACCCGGCCGCCGCGGAAGTCATCCATCGCCTGCTTGCGGTCTCGCTTGTCGGCCGCGCCGTGCAGGTCGGCGACCTCGATGTGATGATGCGCGAGTTTCGCTGAAAGGTTCTCGGCTCGTTCATTGCGGTGCACGAATACCATGGCCCGTTCAGGGTGGAGTGCGTGCAGGAGCTTGCGCAGCGTTTCCGGCTCGTCGCGCAGTTCGCAGACGAGATAGAAGTGCTCGATGTTCTCGTTCACTGCCACGGCACCGGCCTGCAGCATGACCCGATCGGGCGCGAGCGTGGCGATGGCCTCCTCGCTCGCGGGCTGTTCGGTGGCCGACGCAAAGATCAGCTGCCGCGCGCGCGGTGCGGCGGCGATGATCGCGCGGATCGCGGGCAGGCTCTCCGTGACCATGAGGCGATCGGCTTCGTCGATCACGATCCATCGGATCGCCGGCGTCTTGAGCCTGCCCATGGTGATGAGTTCGAGGATGCGCCCCGGCGAACCGACGACCAGGTGCGGCTTCATCTTGAGCTTGTCGATCTGACGCTCGATCGAGGTGCCGCCGATCAGCAGCAGCACGCGGATCGGCCAGCCGGTGTTCTGTGTGAGGTCGGTGCACTGCCGCTGAATCTGAATCGCGGTGGGCTCGGTGATCCCCTGCTTCGCCAGGGCCGCGATGAGTTCGGGACGCACTTCGAGTTGTTCGAATGTCATGGTGCTCTGTCCCCAGTCAGCGGCCGGGCCGCCCCCGGGATTCGTGCTCGCCCGCAGATCAGCCGCCACCTCAGCCGCTGAACCATAGCCCAGTTGAGAGTCACGAGCCTGACGCGCTGGCGGACACCGCGACGAGGTCTTGGTCACAACGGGCTCCTGCACTCGTTCTCTGAATCGATTGTGGATAAGCGCCCGGTGGAATCGCTCGAGCGGGAGAGTGGATGAGGTGGCCCCTCTGACTTCCGGACCCATCCGTGTCCGGGGCGAGAGTTCAGAAGCGACCCGCTGGCCGACACTGCCGGACGGGGTGCTCGAGCGCGCCTGCACGGGCGATCCGAGCGCTCTCGGCGAGTTTTTTGACCACTACTTCGCCCGAGTTTTCGCGACCGTTCGGCGCCTGGTTGGAGACCCCACCGCAGCGGAAGACATCACCCAGGACGTGTTCCTCAAAGTTCATCGCCACATGAACCGACTCGACCCCGCGCGCGATCCGGCGCCCTGGCTCTTCACCGTCGCGCTGAACGCCTGTCGTGACTTCTGGCGCTCGGAATCGTGGCGGCGCGCGCGGCGCACCGTGCCACTCGAGGATCCGAGCATCGCGCTCCAGCTCCATGCGAAGGGCGCCGGTCCCGAGCAGGCATTCGCGCAGGCCGAAGACCAACGTCGCCTGCTCGAAGCGATCGATCGCCTCCCGCCGCCGCTTCGCGCCGCGGTGGTGCTCCGCGAATGCGAGGGCCTCGATCATCGCGAGATCGCCGATCTCACTCGTGTCAACTACGCGGCCTCCCGGAAGCGGCATTCCCGCGGGTTGCAGGCACTCGGCGAGTTGCTGAGGGAGGGCGAGTCCCGATGACTCCTCGCCGATTCTCCGACTCCTCGCCGGAAGGCATGCAGCAACAGCTTCGGGCACATCCCTACCCGGCGGCCGATGAGGCATTCCGTCGCGAGCTGCGAGCCGCATTCGTGAACGGCACGATCGCCGAACGGCCGACCGCGATGCGCGATCGATCGGCCCGGCGGCTCTGGCTCCGATGGGCATCGGCCAGTGTGGCCGCGGTCGCGGCGTGTATCGCTCTCATGACGATCAATGCGGGGCCCGCCTGGCGCTCGCTCGGCATGACGGGAGCCACCACGTTGCGCGTCGATGGTCGCGAGGTCGCGCTGGGTTCCGACCCGGGCTGGGGCCGCCTGCTTCGTGCCGGCGCGAGGCTGGAGATTCCCGCCGGTGGCCAACTCGATCTCGAACTTCCAGGACTCGCCATCTTCCAGGCCGTGGGGGGAAGCGAGGTGGTTCTACCGTCGAGTCCGGGTCGCTGGTTCAATCGCACGATCACCGGAACCCTCGCCTCCGGTGAGTTGCGCGTCACGACTGGCGCTCGCTTTCCCGGCACGCGGCTCACGATTCGAACGGCCGAGGCGCGGGCGATCGTCACGGGAACGACGCTCGCGGTGCTCCGCTCACGCGACTCGACTTGCGTGTGTGTGCTCGAGGGGGCGGTTACCATGCGGGGGCCATCGGGAGCGTCCGAGGTCGTGCACGCCGGCTTCCGCCGTTCGGTGTTTGCGGGCGGCCGCGCACCGGTCGTCGAAGCGATTCGCCCGATGGAGATCATGAAGCTCCAGATGTTGCGCGACCAGCTCGGCGCCCCACCCGCGCGCTGAGGCGTCCGTCACAATCCGCCTCGGGAATCGTGCTATCGAACGAGGCACGAGCGCTCGCGCCTTCTTGATCCTCCCGGACCCTCCGTATTCATCCCGTTCGAAGAAGGGGCAACCCATCATGTCCAATCGTCTGGTTTCTGCATTGCTCACCGCGGCGTGTTTCGCCTCGCTGCTCACGGCCATCGGGTGCGGCGATGTTCAGCGCAGCATCGAACCGCAGGCGGGCGCTGCGAGCGTCGCCGTGGCGGGCGAGGAAGCATCCATCGCGAGCCTCGATGCCACGCGGGCCACGACCGCTGCCGAAGAAGAAGGGGACCTGCTGTGGCATGATCACGCGACCCCGATCAAGTCGGCGACGATCATCACCCAGCCCGGTGACTATCGCCTGGTGGCCGATCTCGATGTCGCCGATGGCGATGCGATCGTGGTGCGCGCGAGCGACGTTCGGTTGTGGCTCGGCGACTACCGGCTGCGGGGCCCCGGCAACAAGCAGGGTCGCGCGATCGTGTTGGACGGAGTTCAGCGCGTCTCGGCCTCGGGCGGCCACATCGAGCGCTTCGGCTTCGGCGCGGTGCTGCTCGGCTCGTCGCAGTGCCGCGTGCACGGCCTCGACATTCAGGGCGGCGACGAAACCGCCGATCCCGCGAACGGCAATCCGCCGCAGATCGGCATCATGATGGTCAACAGCGCGATGAATCGGGTGCGCGGCAATTCGATGCGCGGCATCAACCTTGGAATCTTCGTTCGCGGCGGCGGCAGCTACGAGAACTCGATTCGCAACAACGTCGTGGTCGGCGCCCAGCACGGCCTGCTCGGGATTTGCTACAACCCGGCTCCGGGCGGGGATCCGGCCGGCCCGCAGCACGATCGTGTGAGCGGCAACACTCTCGCGCGTTTCGGCACCGGCATCACCGCAAGCGCCCAGTCGGCCCAGAACTACTTCACCGGGAACTCGATTGGTTACTTTGACGTGGCCTACGTTGACCTGAATGGGACCAACGTGTTCGAGCGCAACCGCACGCGCCAGCTCAAGCGTTAGGAACTCCAACCATCCGCCCTGGAACTCGTGCCGCGACCCTGCTGATCGCCACCGCGGCGTTGCTTTTGGTGGTCATGCGGGCGCGCGCACAGAGTTTCTCTCACGCGGCTCTCGACACGGTGCTTCGTCGGCACGTGCGCGAGGGCCGCGTGGACTATGGCGGAGTGGCTCGCAATCGCAGTCCGCTCGAGCGCTATCTCGCGAGCGCTCGCGAGGCGCGGCCCGAGGGTTGGCCGCGCGATGAGCAGGTTGCGTTCTGGGTCAATGTCTACAACGCGCGCGTGCTCGACGGCGTGATTCGGCGCCCAGGGCTCCGAAGCGTGCTCGACGTGGGCCGAACGTTGGGTATCCCCACGATCGCGTTCTTTCGCGAGAAGTCCATAGTCGCTGGCCGCAGGTTGTCGCTCAACGACATCGAGCACGGAACCCTGCGTGCGCGGTTCAAGGATGCGCGAGTTCACTTCGTGCTCAACTGCGCCTCGGCGAGTTGCCCGTTGCTGCCTCCCGAGGCACTCTCCGGCGACCGCCTCGATGCGCAACTCGAGCGCGCGACGCGTCAGTTTCTCACCGATCGCACCCGCAATCGCATCGACCCCGCGCAGGAGCTGGAGCTGTCTTCGATCTTCAAGTGGTACGGCGAGGACTTCCGGGCCGATGCCGGTAGCGTGCAGGCGTTCATCGAACTCCACTGGCCTGTAGCGGAGCGGTTCGCCCGCGCGCTTCCGGTGCGCTTCATCGACTACGATTGGACGCTGAACGGTTCGTGGTGAGGCGAGCGGCGCCTCGCGAACGGCCGATCACCGCGAGGACACTGTGGTCTCGATCGTCATTCCATCCCGAGCCGAGGGCGCCGGACTGCTGGCTTGCCTGACCGCCGCGACGCGGATAGCCGGCGTGGGCGAGATCGTCGTGTCCGCGCATCACGAGTCGGCCGCAACGCGAGAAGCGGCGGAGCACCGCGACGAACGAGTCCGGTGGGTCGAGTGCCCGCGAGCCTCGCGTGGCGATCAGCTCAATCGCGGCACCGCGATCGCGCGAGGCGAGGTGCTGCTGTTCCTGCACGCCGACACCCGGCTGCCGGCGGAGGCGATCGAGCACATGACGCGCGCCCTACTCGACGACGGCGTGGTCGGTGGCGCGTTCCGGCTGGCGTTCGATGCTTCGCATCCGGTGCTCGACCTGCTCTCGGCCGCGAGCCGAGTGGCGTGGCCAACGGCATTCTTCGGCGACCAGGCGATGTTTTGCCGGCGCGAGGTGTTCGAGCAGTTGGGTGGTTTTCGTGATGCTCCGCTGTTCGAAGACGTGGAGTTAGCGCGGGCACTCGCCCGGCGTGGAAAGCTGGTGCGGCTCGATCCCCGTGCGACGACTTCCTCCCGACGCTTCGTCGCCGCCGGCCCGGCGCGACAACTCGCGCGCAATGTCGCCTTGCTCGCGCTTCACTACCTCGGGATCCCCGCGCGAACGCTTGCGAGGAGCTATCGACCGTGACGCTCGGGCTGGTGCTCGCGATGCTGGTCCAGTTGGGATGGCAGTCGACCGAAGCGCTGCGTCTCGATTGGCACGAGGTCGCCTACAGGGGACGCACGCACTACTCGGTCGAACGGGATTCCAGCGACGTCTGGCTCCACGCCGATGCCATCGGGCAGCACTCGGCACTGTTCCACGCGCTCGACGTGAAGCCACAGGGGGTTGGGTTGCGCTGGCGCTGGCGCGTGATTCGGCACCCCGCCGGCGCGAACACGAATCTGAGATCCCGCGACGACCGAGCGGCCGCGGTGTTCGTGCTCATTCATCGCAGCGTGCTTCCATGGCGCACTCGTGGCCTGATCTATCAGTGGGTCGAAGGGCAGGAGCGCGGCCCGTGGAGACCGAGCCCCTACGCGCACGACATCCGCGTGATCACGCTCGAGCATTCCGCGGCGGGCGGCACGTGGCGCTCCGAAGTGAGGGATCTCGAAGCGGACCTGCGCGCCGCGTTCGGGGAGCTGCCGAAGCGCATCGAAGCGATCGGTGTGCTGTCCGACGCGGACAATACTCGCGATCGAGCGATCGCCGACTTCGGTGCCATCGAGGTGAGTATCCCGGGTGACTCGGTGACCGCGGTGCACTAGGCGAAGCCGGCGGCGGCCACTATCGCGCCCACCCGAGCGTCACGATCAGCGGATACTCGACTTGCTCTCCGGTTGCCCAGGTCTTGATCGGAACCTGCGCCCGGAAGCTCAGCGAGCCCACGTGTGCGATCGAATGCCCGAACCCGGCGGTCACCATGAGGTCCGTTCGGCCGAGGTTCCCTTCCTCCTCGACTTCGCCGATCCACTTCTCGGGACTCTCGCGATCGAGCACGAGTCCCGCGCTGCCGCCCCAAGCAGTTCCGAGTTTGCGACCGACGCCGAGTGTCGCGCCGTAGCGATTTCCCGCACGGAAGCCCTGCGAGTTCTCATACAACGAGAATTTCACAGACGCCGTCGCATCCAGGCCGAATGCGCCGACTGATCGCAGTGCGGAGGCGGTCAGAAGGGGATCCCACGTGCCGGTGCCGAACTGAATGTGCTGGTGGAGCAGGCCGAGTCGGCCGAGCGCGAACGGATTGGATTCCGTGCGGCCGATCGGGATCGATGAGCCGACACTCGCGCGGAGGCCCCACGCGCCGTGCTGTTCAGCGATGACCGCCGAGACTCGCGGGTCCGCCACATTCACGAGCGTCTCATTACGATGATGCGTGTCCGGTATCGGAGGCGAGTAGGGAGTTCGCGCGAGGTCCTCGACACGAATGCGGTCACGCACCTGGCGGAGCGGAATCGCGAGCGCGATTCCGAGGCCCGGCGTGATTCCACGAGCGATGGACACGTCGAGTTCGCCGACCAGCAGCCTCTGCACGTGCCAGTGGGGAGCGACGAGCCCGGGGTCTTCCGACTCGATGTGCTCGATGCGAAGCGAGGTCGCGGTCATTGTGGTGCCGAGGCTCCACGCTCCGAGCTCAGGCACGAGGACGGTGGACCCGCCGACCGGCAGGTTGGGATTCGATCAGCCCGCTCAGGTCCAGCCGACCGCTGGCGAACAGCCGAGTGCCACGGCGAGCAGACTCACCACGAGCATGGGCCGCATCAGCGGGGGCCCAGTGTGGCTGCAAGCTTGTTCGTATTCGGGCCGACGAGCTCCGTACGTTTCCCGTCGGGGGAGAAGATGACGAGATATGGCAGCGCCCGGAGTCGCGAGCCCAGCTCGCGAGCGAGCGGTGACTCGAAATCCACCACTTCGAGCTTACGAACGGCGAGGTCCGGGCGGTGCTCGATGAGCTTTCGAAGCTCCGCATCGACCACGCGACACGGTCCGCACCAGTCCGCGTACACGTCGAACACCGTGTACTTGCCGGCGACCCGCAGCTTCTCGAGTGGTCCGACCGCAGCGCCGTGCTCGGTCAGCACGGCGACATCAGCGCCCTTCGGGTACTCCACGTGCGGCAAATAGGCGCCGCTGCCGGCGCCGACGGTACCCTTGAATCCGGCTCCCGAGTTGGCGATCGCTGCGAGCACGGAGTCATCCGTGACGCCATCCGCCAGAGTCACGGTGAATTCGACCTTGTGAATGTCGAACTCGGACTTCCTGACGCCCTTGAGTTTCTTGAGCCCCGCTTTGATCTCGGTACCGCAGTCACCACAGTCCACACCGCGAACGGAATACACCTGGGTGCGATCGGCGCGAGCCGCCGAGGTGGTCACCAAAGCTCCGAGTAGGATCGCTGCAATCCAACGCTTCACGTCGAGTCCTCCGAATCGGCCCGGCGCCGGGCGCGCAACGGGGCTGGGAGCATTCGCCCCGGACAAGCCCCTTGCAACGAGGGGATCGCCGCGTTCGGATCGCCAAGATTCAACGCGGAGAATACCCGCGCGGCTCGCGTTTTGTTACGGCTGCGGCCCTTCGTCGGTCCGCGAAACATAGAAGTCCGGCGCGGCCATCCGCTCGAAGATCTGCTGCTTCTCGGACTCGAGTCTCTCGATCCGGCCCGGCAACTCGCCGAGTTCCCGCTTCTCCTTGAAGCCGGCGCGACGCGGGCGAGTCCCGTCGCGTTCGACCTTCGCTCGCGCGCTCGCGCCACCTCGCGGCGCCGACCCGGCCGGCTTTTTGCCGCAACCAGTCCTCGTAGCCGCCCACGTACTCGCGCCACTGGCCGTCGCCTTCGAAGACGAGCGTGGAGGTGACCACGTTGTCGAGGAACGCGCGGTCGTGCGACACCACGATCAGCGTGCCCTGAAACTCCACGAGCATGTCTTCGAGCAGCTCGAGCGTTTCCAGGTCGAGGTCGTTGGTCGGCTCGTCGAGCACCAGCAGGTTGCAGGGGCGCGAGAGCACCTTCGCCAGCTGGAGGCGTTTCCGTTCGCCGCCCGAGAGCTTCGAGACCGGTGCCTGGATCTGTTCCGGCGTGAACAGGAAGTCGCGCAGGTAGCCAACCACATGACGTTCGCCACCGCCGATCGCGATCATCTCGCGGCCCTCGGCGATGTTCTCGACCACGCTCTTCGCTTCGTCGAGCACTTCGTGCAGTTGCTCGAAGTGCTCGGTCTCCAGCTTGGTGCCTGCGGTGACCGTGCCGTGCTGTGGTGCCATCTCGCCGAGCAGCAGGCGAATCAGCGTGGTCTTGCCGCAGCCACTCGGGTCGATGATGCCGACGCGATCCCCCCCGCATGAGCTCGTTCGTGAAGTCGCGAACGATCGAAGTGTCGCCATAGGCGTGGCTCAGGTGCTGGCAGCGCAGCACCACGCGTCCCGAGCGTTCGGCGTCCTGAAGCTGTGCCTTGACGCGCCCCACCGAGTCGCGCCGCGCGCCGCGCTCGAGCCGCAGGGACTCGAGAGCCCGCACACGGCCATCGTTGCGCGTGCGGCGCGCCTTGATGCCGCGCCTCACCCACGCTTCCTCCTGTGCGAGCTTCTTGTCGAACAGGGCGGCTTGATCGGCCTCGACGCGCAGCTCCGCGTCGCGCTGCTCCAAGTAGGCGTCGTAGCCCGTGCGATAGCTTCGGATCTCACCGCGATCCAGATCGAGGACGCGGGTCGCGAGGCCGCGCAGGAAGCTGCGGTCGTGGGTCACGAACAGCAGGGTGCCGCGGCGGCGAAGCAGCGACCCCTCGAGGTGGCGGATCGCATCGATGTCCAGATGATTCGTCGGCTCATCGAGGATCAGCAGATCCGGATCGCGCACGAGCGCCGCTGCGAGCAACACGCGACGCTTGGAGCCGGCCGAGAGTGAGCGGATGTCGGCGGCGAGATCGATGGAGAGATCGTGCGCCGTCTTCTGAATGCGGGTCTCGGTCTCCCGCGGCGCATCACTCTTTGCGGGCCCACACACGTCATGCAGGTAGGCGCTCACCTCGCCGGCGAGATCGAGCGGCACATCCTGCTGAAGGCTGGCGATGCGGAGCGCGGGACGTTTCGCGATCTCACCCGAGTCGGGGGCGAGCGTCCCTTCGAGAATCTTGAGCAGCGTGGACTTGCCCGCGCCATTGCAGCCGAGCAGCCCGATCCGCTCGCCCTCCTCGATCTGGCTTCCAAGGTTCGGTGTCTCACGCACGTTGGCAGAGAGGGCACGTCGTTGCGAGCGCCAGCAGCGCGGAGCACGGGCCGTGAGAGTCCGCGGCACACCTCGTGATGCGCTCGCCCGGTCGTGGAGCGCTCACCGTCCCCGCGAGCCCCGCTCCCCTCTACACGCCCCGGCGACCACAGGCTTCGACTCTCTACCGCCTAGTTGACGGGGAGGCATTGCTCGAAAGGCTCCGAGAGCTTCGGCTAGGGCTTGTGATTGAGCGAGTAGAGCGCATACGGGTGGACGTCGACTGGTTCGTGGCACTCTAGCGCGAGCACACACGGAACTCGTGCAGGCGAGGCCGCAATGGATTCGATGCGCTAGATGCCCGGAGCTGCCCTGCGCAAGATCGAAGGACACGGGATGCACGTTCGCGTGTCGGTGGCTGGAACGCGGAGGGAGCTGGTGGGTAGTCAATCTTGCGGTCGCTGGAGGACGCCAATGGTCGCCGAGGGAGTTCGCGGGATCGTGCTCAAGGAAATCCGCGAGGCGTCGGTGCCCATGGTCGGACATGGGCTCGGTCACGGGCTCGACCTGAACGAGTGTCTACTCGAAGAGCCGGTGATTCGATCCTTCAAGGAAGGCGTAGGAGCGGGAGGGACAATCTCGCTCTGGGTCGTGCTGGAGGAGGATCGGTCAAGAAGCGATTCGTACCTGATCGTCTACGATGAGGTGGAGAGTCAGTTCGGCCTGGCCAGTGGAAGTCGTGATCAAGGAACCCTGATTGGTTTCCATGGGTCCTTCCTGTCGACGCTCAAGGGATGTGACGTCTGGCGTCCGCTCGGCGAGCCCGCGACTAGCGAGAGACAATCTGTAGCCAGTTCTGTAGCCAACACGGTCGACACCGCTTGCCTCCCGCCCGCAAACTCGTGTAAACACGCCGGCGGAGAGGTGGCAGAGTGGTTGAATGCGGCGGTCTCGAAAACCGTTAAGGCTCGCAAGGGTCTTCGAGGGTTCGAATCCCTCCCTCTCCGCCAGCGTTCCGAGGGCTCCGGAAGGCTGATTCCGCTGGGTTTGCTGCCCGCCGGGCAGCGTGGTACCCCTTCCGGCCGGCCCGCCTTGCGGAGAGGTGTCCGAGTGGTTGAAGGAGCACGATTGGAAATCGTGTAGGCGCTAATACCGCCTCGAGGGTTCGAATCCCTCTCTCTCCGCCATCCTTCCGCGTCCGTTTCCCAGGATCCCATGAGCCTCGACTTCCTCCGAGACCCCACGTTCGCCTGGGTGTCGCTCGCCGTGTTCGTGGTGGTGTCGCTCGCCGTGGACATGATCATCCACCGCAAGAGTCACGAGCTGGCGCTCAAAGAAGCGCTGGTGGGCAGCGCTTTCTGGGTCTCGCTCGGGCTGCTGTTCAACCTCGCGGTGTTCCTGTCCCGCGGGCCGCAGGCCGGCACCGAGTTCCTGACCGGCTACATCATCGAGCTGTCGCTCAGCGTCGACAATCTGTTCGTCTTCATGGTGCTGTTCCGCTACTTCCGCGTGCCGGCGGCGTTCCAGCATCGTGTGTTGTTCTGGGGAATCTTCGGCGCGGTCGTGATGCGGCTGATCTTCGTGTTCGCCGGCGTCGCGCTGCTCGAGCGCTTCCACTGGCTGATGTACGTGTTCGGCGCGATCCTCGTGTGGTCGGGCATCAAGATGTTCACGCAGCACGAAGTCGAGGTGCACCCCGAGAAGAACCCCATCCTGCGCCTGTTCGCGCGCTTCGTTCCGATGACCGCGGACTACGAGCGCGATCGCTTCTTCGTGAAGCGCGCGGGCGTGCTCATGGCCACACCGCTCGTCATGGTGCTGATCATGATCGAGATCACTGACCTGGTGTTCGCGGTCGATTCGATCCCGGCGGTGCTCGCGGTGACGCGCGACCCGTTCATTGTGTTCTCGTCGAACATCTTCGCGGTGCTGGGCCTGCGCGCGCTGTTCTTCTCGCTCAACCACGTGATGAAGCTGTTCCACTACCTGCACTACGGGCTCGCGGGCATTCTCGCGTTCATCGGCGTGAAGATGATCCTCTCGGACTTGATCCACATGCCGACCTGGCTCGCCCTCGGCGTCGTGGTCGTGACGCTGGTCGGATGCATTGTGGCCTCTCTGATCTGGCCGCAACGCTCGCCGCTCGAAGAGCCGGCGCCGACCGGCCCGCCGCCGCACATCGGTCCCGACGGGGATTCGTAGGCTCGAACGCGTCGCGCTGATGCGCGTGCTTTCGCCCGCTCGCGCGGGATTTGGCGCGATTGCTCTCACGCGCACCTGTCGGTGGTTCCGACACAATCACGGGCTGCCGACTTCGCAGCGCGTGCCGCGCCCCTCGAACCCGCACTGAGTCGTGAGTTTCGGGTTGCCGCAAATCGTTGCGTCGCAGCCCTGACCGGCCGTGGTCCCGGCCGGGCGTGCCCAAACCGCTGACAAAGCGCGGACGTGGCCCTGCGATTGCCTATAGCAAGTAGGCACTTCGACTGGTCGTCATGACCGTTCGCCACGGATTGGCCCTCACCTCATCTCGCATTCGCATCCTTCGCGGAGGCCGTTCCCCCATGAAGCATTCCCGTGCCGTGTCACGTCCGGGCTCCCGGCGTGATGGGATTGGATTCTCACTCGCGCTGACCTTTCTGTTCCTCGGGGCGCTGTTCGTCGCGCCGGCTCACGCGCAGAACGGTCTGCAACTCGACGGTTCGAACGACTACGTCACGATCGGCGCCGCGCCCACGCTGGGCACCTCGAGCTTCACGGTCGAGACGTGGTTCCGCCGCACCGGCGCGGGCGTCGCGACCAGCACTGGCTCGGGTGGTGTGACCGCAGTCCCGCTCGTCACCAAGGGCCGCGCCGAGGCCGACGCCTCGACCGCGGACATGAACTACTTCCTCGGCATTCGCGGTACCGACTCGGTGCTGGTCGCCGACTACGAAGAAGGCACCGGGCAGACGAGCCCGGGTCTCAATCACCCGATCGTCGGCGTGACGGCACTCAAGCGCGACGTGTGGTACCACGCAGCGGCGACGTTCGACGGCACCACGCTGCGCCTGTATCTGAACGGCGCGCTCGAAGCGACGGTCGTGGTGGGTGCCTCGCGCTTGCCGCAGTCGGCCAGCACTCAGCACGCCGCTCTCGGCTCGGCGCTCACCACCGCGGGAACCGCGGCGGGCTTCTTCGCCGGCACACTCGATGAACCGCGCGTGTGGAACGTGGCGCGTGCGCAGCTCGACATCCAGAACGCGATGCTTCAGGAAGTCGCGAGCGGCGCCGGACTGATCGGGCGCTGGGGACTCAACGAAGGCACCGGCACCAGCGCCGCGAGTACCGTCGGAGGCGCGCCGAGCGGCACGCTGACGGGCGGACCGACCTGGGCAGTCGGCGCGAGCTTCGGTCCCGCGTGGGCACTGTTCTTCAGCGGCACCACCGGCGTTGCGGCGCTCGGCAATCCGGCCGCACTCGGGCTTTCGCAGTACACGATCGAATGCTGGTTCCGTCGCGACGGCGCCGGTGCCGCCACCGACGTTGGCGCGGGTAGCGACGATGCGATTCCGCTCATTGCGCACGGGCGAGGCGACCAGGACACGGGGCAGGTGCACGTCAACTGGTTCCTGGGCATTCGCGAGAGCGACGGTGTCCTGATGACGGACTTCGAGGAGAGCTCTGCGGGTGCAACGCCGAGCCTCAATCACCCGACCTACGGAACCACGGCGTTGCCCCCGGGAAGCGCCTGGCACCACGCCGCCGCGACCTACGATGGCACCACGCTCAAGCTGTATCTCGATGGAGCGCTCGAATCGAGCGTGGTGGTCGGCCAGCCGGCCGGCACGCCGACGGTCATGCCGGCATCGATCGGCAGTGCGCTCGATCGCAACGGCGAGGCCGACGGATTCTTCCACGGCGTGATCGACGAAGCGCGAGTCTGGAATCTGGCTCGCTCGCAGGCGCAGATCCAGTCGACCGCGAACACGCAGATCGCCGGTGCCAGCGCCGGGCTGGTGGCGCGGTGGGGATTGAACGAAGGCACCGGAAGCTCGATCGCGAGCAGCGCGGGCACCGCATTGCCGGGCACGCTGAACGCGACGGGTTGGAGCTGGGTAGGAGGGGCACCGTTCAATCTGAGCTTCCTGGCGCCTGCGCCGCCGACCGCACTTGCGGCCGTGGCGCTCAGCTCGACCACGATTCGCCTCACCTGGACCGACAACTCGAGCAACGAGTCGCGCTTCGAGATCGAACGCTCGACCACCGGCGTGGGCGGGCCGTTTACGCCGGTCGATCAGGTTTCGGCGAACGTCGTCACGTTCGACGATGGCGGTCGCACCCCGGGCAGCGAGACCTGCTATCGCGTGCGCGCCGCGAACGGCAATGGCAATTCGAATTACACCAGCAGCGAGTGCGCGACCACGCCGCTGGTCACGCGCACCGCGCTCGACCTGGCGGGCAATACCTACGTGACGTTCGGCGATGCCGACGTCGTGGACCTGGCACAGTTCACGGTCGAATGCTGGTTCCGGCGCGATGGCGCCGGCACCACCACCACCACCGGCACCGGCGGTGTGACCGACGCGATCCCGATGGTCACCAACGGTCGCGGCGAGTCCGAAGTCTCGAACGTGGACCTGAACTGGTTCCTGGGTCTGCGGGCCGCCGACGGCGTTCTGATCGCTGACTTCGAAGAGGGCGCGGGCGGCACCAGCCCGAGCTTGAATCACCCGGTGATCGGCGTGACGCCGATCGCGGCGAACGGGGTGTGGCACCACGCGGCCGCCTCCTACGACGGCGGCACCTGGAGCCTGTATCTCGACGGCAACCTCGAAGCCACGGTGGTGGCGGGGCAGCCGGTGGCGTCACTCAGCACTCAGCACAACGCGATCGGCTCGGCGCTGACCTCGACCGGCACCGCCGCCGGCTTCTTCGAGGGCGCATTCGATGAAGTACGGGTCTGGAACTCGGCGCGCTCACTGACTCAGATTCGCTCCACTGCAAACGGGCAGCTCGATCTCGCGACCTCGGGCCTGGTCGCGCGCTGGAGTCTCGATGACGGCAGCGGCACCGCGGTCGCGAGCTCGGCGGGCACCATCGCGAACGGCACTATCAGTGGCGTGGCGTTCACCTGGATCGGGCCCGCACCGTTCGATCTGGCGTTCAACACGCCACCGGCGGTTCCCACGCTCAACGCGCCCGCCAGCGGCGCGACCGGGACCAGCACCAGCCCGACGCTCTCGGTGTCGGTGAGCGATGCAGATGGCGATAGCGTCACCGTCACGTTCTACGGACGCGCGGCCGGTCCTACTGCCGGCCCGGACTTCACGCTGCTCGGGATACCCGACACGCAGTTCTATACCTCACACCTGAACGGCGGCTCGAACGCGATCCTGTTCTCACAGATGAACTGGACGCTGGCCAACCGCGCGAGCCTCAACATTCCGTACATGGTTCAGCTCGGCGATTGCGTTCAGAACGGCGACAACGGCGGCAGTCCGATCGAGTGGCTGCGCGCCGACTCGGCGTGGAAGCTGGTCGAGAACCCGCTCGCGACCACGCTCGCCGACGGCATTCCGTATGGCATCTGCGTCGGCAATCACGACCAGTCACCGATCGGCGACGCCGACGGCACCACTACGTTCTACAACCAGTACTTTGGGAGCGCGCGCTACGCCGGCCGTGCCTACTACGGCGGGCATTACGGCGGGAACAACGACAACTGGTTCGACCTGTTCAGCGCTGGCGGGCTCGACTTCCTGTGCATCGGACTCGAGTACGACACCTCGCCCGATGTCGCCGTGCTGAACTGGGCCGACAGCCTCATGAAGGCGTATCCCAGTCGTCGCGCGTTCGTCGCCAGTCACAACCTGCTCGGCTCGGGCAACCCCGGCACGTTCTCGACCCAGGGCTCCGCCACATACAACGCGCTGCGCGACAACCCGAACTTCTTCATGATGCTGTGCGGCCACGTCTCCGAGGAGGGTCGCCGCGTGGACACGTTCGAAGGCCGCACGGTCCACACCGTGATGTCGGACTACCAGGCGCGCACCAACGGCGGCAACGGCTGGCTGCGGCTCATGAACTTCTCGCCCGCGAACAACGTGATCCGCGTACGCACCTACTCCCCGTGGCTTGTACAGTTCGAGGCCGACTCCGATTCGAGCAGCCAGTTCACGCTCGCCTATGACATGAGCGGCGGGGGAGCGGCCTACCAGGTGATCGGCTCGGTCAAGGTCGCATCGGGCGAGGTCGCGAGCCTGGTGTGGTCCGGACGCACCGCCAACACCGCGTATCAGTGGTACGCGGTGGCGAGCGATGGGCCGACCTCGCAGACCGGTCCGACCTGGTCGTTCACGACCGGCACGACCACGGCAGTGCCGGGACTTTCGGCCACTGAGTTCGCAATCGGGCCGGTGATCCCGAACCCGACGCGTGGCGCCTTCCGCGTGAGCTTCGCACTCCCGCAGGCCGGGGTGGTGCGCGCTTCGCTGCACGACGTGATGGGGCGCGAGGTCGCGGTGCTGGCCGACCGCAGGTTCGCGGCGGGCCGTCATGAACTCCACGCCGACGCGCTCGAACGCGTGCGCCGGCTCTCGAATGGCATCTACTTCGTTCGCGTGAGTGCCGCGGGTTCCACCCGCGTGCAGCGCGTCGCGATCGTTCAATGAGGGGCCGCGCCATGAAGACCTTCCGATCGCTGCTGCTCGCCTCCGTCGCCGCGGCCGTGTACGCGGCGCCGGCGGGCGCGCAGACCGGCGTGCAGTTCGATGGCACCAACGACTACGTCACGTTCGGCGCCGCGCCAGCGCTCGGCACCGCACAGTTCACGCTCGAAGTGTGGTTCAAGCGCACCGGCATCGGGGTCGCGACCACCACCGGCACCGGCGGCGTGACCTCCGCCATTCCGCTGCTCACCAAGGGGCGCGGCGAGGCCGAGGGCAGCAACGTTGACATGAACTACTTCCTAGGACTGCGCAGCACCGACTCGGTGCTGGTCGCCGACTATGAAGAAGGCGCGGGGCAGTTGAGCCCGGGACTCAATCACCCGGTGGTTGGCGTCACGCCGGTTCGCAGCCACGTCTGGTATCACGCGGCGGTGACGTTCGACGGCACCACGCTCAATCTGTACTTGAACGGAAACCTCGAGAGCACGGTCGCGGTCGGTGCCGGCCGCCTGCCACGTTTCGACAGCATTCAGCATGCGGGCCTCGGAAGTGCGATGACCTCGACCGGCCTCGCCGCGGGCTTCTTCGCAGGTACTCTCGACGAGGCGCGCATCTGGAACGTGGCGCGCACCCAGCCCGACATTCAGTCCACCATCACCTCTGAGCTGCCCTCGGGCGCCGGACTGATCGGGCGCTGGGGGCTGAACGACGGCAGCGGCACGACTGCGCTCAACAGCATCGGCGGTGCGCCAAACGGCACGCTGACCAACGGGCCGACGTGGGTCACGGGCTCGAGCTTCTCGCTCGACTACGGCCTGTTCATGGCGGGCACCAACGGCTTCGTGACGTTCGGCAACCACGCGGCACTCGGACTGCCGGCCTTTACGCTCGAAACCTGGTTCCGCCGCGACGCGGCGGGGGTGGCGACCTCGACCGGCACCGGTGGTGTGACCGCCGTGCCGCTGATCGCCAAGGGCCGCGCCGAGGCCGACGGCACCACCGCCGACATGAACTACTTCCTCGGCATTCGTCCAGCCGACAACCTGCTGGTCGCCGACTTCGAGGAAGGCGCGGCGGGAACATCACCGGGACTCAATCACCCGATCGCCGGCGTCACGCCGATTCTCGCCAACGGCGCGTGGCACCACGCGGCAGTCAGCTACGACGGCGCGACCTGGAACCTGTATCTCGACGGTGTGCTCGAGGCGACGCTCGCGGTCGGGCAGCCGGTCCAGTCGGCGAGCATTCAGCACGCCTCGATCGGCAGCGCGCTCACCTCGGCCGGAACTGCGGCGGGTTTCTTCGCGGGGGCTATGGACGAAGCGCGGGTGTGGAACGTGGCGCGCACGCAGGGACAGCTCCAGAGTGCCATCAACACGCCGCTCTCAGGGCCACAGGCGACGCTCGTCGCACGCTGGGGCATGAACGAAGCCGCCGGGCTCTCGACGCTCAACAGCGCGGGCGGAGTCGTGACCGGCACGCTGACCGGCACCGGCGTCAATTGGACCCACGGCGCTCCATTCAATCTGACTTCGGCTCCGCCTCTGGATCCAAGCGGACTGGTTGCCGCGGCGCTCGCATACAACACGGTGCAGCTCACGTGGGCAGACAACTCGACGGACGAGACCTCGTTCGAGATCGAGCGTTCCACCAGCGGCCCCGGCGGCCCGTTCTCGCCGCTCACGAGCGTGAGCGCGAATATCGTGTCGGCCCTCGACGCACCTTTGACGGCCGCTTCCTCATATTGCTACCGAGTACGCGCCGTGAACGGAGTCGGCGCCTCGGGCTTCACCAACGCCGAATGCGCGACCACGCCGGCCGAGTCGAATCAAGCACTCGACTTCTCGGCCGCCGGCACTCACGTGGCCCTTGGCATAGCGCCGTCTCTCAACGCCGCGCAGTTCACGGTGGAATGCTGGTTCCGTCGCGATGGCGCGGGAACGGGCACCAACTCGGGAGCCGGTGGCATCCCCGACGTGATTCCGCTGGTCGCCAAGGGCCGCGCCGAATCCGAGACTGCCAACGCCGACATCAACTACATGATGGGGCTGCGCGCGAGCGACGGCGTGCTGTGCGCCGACTTCGAAGAGGCGCAGAGCGGTGCCACGCCGGGACTCAATCATCCGCTGGCGGGTGTGACACCGATCGCGGCCGACGGCGTCTGGCACCACGCCGCGGTCACCTACGACGGGAACGAGCTGCGACTGTTCCTCGATGGCTGCCCCGAAGCGAGCCTTGCGATCGGCCAGCCGGCCAACAGCGTCAACGTCGCGCATGCGTCGATCGGCACCGCGATGACCACTGCGGGTGTGGCGGCCGGCAACTTCGATGGCGCGATCGACGAAGTCCGCATCTGGTCGGCTGCCCGCACGATTGCCGAACTGCAGGCCGGAATGGGCGGCGAACTGAGCGGGCCGGTTGCGGGGCTGCTCTGCCGCTGGGGGCTCAACGAAACTCTGGGCACCATCGCGTATGCGAGCACCGGCGGTGTGAACGGCACGCTGGTCGGCGCCGCGTTCACGCGCGTCGGGGGCACTCCGTTCGGAGATCCGCTGGCGCCGAGCGCCACCGTGCTGAGCCCGAATGGCGGCGAACACTTCGCGATCGGCGGCAGCATTCACCTGACCTGGAGTGCCGCCGACTGCTTCGGTGTTGCGACCGTCGATCTGTTGATTTCGCACACCGGCTTCGCGGGCCCGTTCACGTCGATCGCGATCGGGATTCCGAACGACGGCGACTTTCTGTGGACCGTGACCGGTCCCGAAGCCGACAGTCTGGCGGTGTTGCGCGTGGTCGCGCACGACGGCGCGGGTCATGACGGCCTCGACGAAAGCGACACCGCGTTCACGATCTTCGATCTCGCCACCCCGACGTTGCTCGCGCTGTTCACCGCCGACGCGAGCGCCCAGGGCATTCGCGTGAGGTGGCAATTCGGGCCCGGCACACCAATCGTTTCGCAGCGCATCGAGCACGCCGCGCGCCCGCAGGGGCCGTGGACGCTGCTCGACGTCGCGGTGACGCGCACCGGTGAGTTGCTCGAGATGCTCGATACCCAGGCACTCGACGGCGCCCCGCACTGGTATCGCCTGATCGTCGAGTCGACGGACGGCACGCAGGTGTTCGGGCCGGTCGGCACCACCGCGATTCGGCCGATCCTGGCACTCGCGCTCGGGGCCCCGACGCCGAATCCGGCGCCCGGCGGCTTCCGCGTCGAACTGGCGTTGCCGGTCGCGACACGCGTGAGGCTCACGCTCCACGATGTCGCGGGACGCAGCGTCGCCACACTTCACGACGGCTGGCTGGCGAGCGGTCGCCATCCGCTCGCGTTCGATCGCCAGACGCTCGGACGACTGCCGGCCGGGCTCTATCTGATGCGACTCGATGCCGGCAACCGCCGCATCACCCAACGCGTCGTGCTGGTGGATTGATCGCAACTCGCTCAGATCGATCGGAGACCACGAAACAGATGTCGCCGGCGCCGGGTATTTCCCGGCGCCGACGACGTTCCGGCGCTGACCGCGACCGGTGAATCGACTGACGTTCTACGAACGATGCGACGACTTTGCGGTTGCGACTCCACGATCCCTAGGGCATCACGACGACGCGGGCCGTGCGCGTCGTAACCCACGCGTCTTCCCATACACGCGCCCGCGCGAAGCACATGCCGCGGATGCCGCGCTGCGCTGCGTTCGATTCGAAGCGATGCCGCCCCGCAGCGAGCGTCCCCTCATGCAGCGTCGTGAGTCGGCGGCCCGACACGTCGAACAGCTCGAGGCTCACGCGCGATACTCGCGGCAGATCCAGTGCGAACGCGGGCGCCGGGCCGGGTGAGGCGACGCTCGCGAAGCGCAGCTCGCGAACTCCCGCCGCCGAATTTCCGGCGCCTGGAACGTCGACGATCCCGGGCAGGACTACGACCCACACCGACTGATTCCGATAGTGCACGTCGAGCATCCCGGCGGCCGGGACGCCATTCAGCGTGACGTTCGAGAACGTGCCGGTACGGCTCGTGCACGCGAGGATCTGGAAACTATCGCCAACCGCGGCGGCGAAGCTCGGGAGGAAGCGCAGGTCGAGCGTCCCCGCCAGCGCCGCGGGGCCGCAGATGACGGTGTCCTGTTCGGCGATCGCTGGATTGCCAAGTTCGAATTCGAGACGGCCGTCGCCATTCATCTGCAGCGAACCCACCACAATCAGCTTGCCGGCTGAATTCCCGGGAGCGAGTGATCCCGACACGACCGTATTTGCGACGACGTTGCCGGTTCCCTGCAGACGACCACCCGCTTTGACGCGCAAGTTGGTGCCGGGATTGCCGACGGCACCCGCGGTCAGCTTCACCGTGCCACCCACGCGCACCGTGTCCGTGGCACTGAACAGAACCGGAATTCCGGTTGCGACCAGCCGGCCGTTGATTGCGACGGTCGACGCGATCGGCGCGTTGCCGAGCGTCGTGGTGCCATTCGGTTCGACGGTCGCGCCGGAGTCGATCTGCACCGAGGCGTTGATGGGTCCGAAGCCCTCGAACCGGCTACCGGCGAGGAAGATGAACTTGTCGCCACTCATGCCCTGTCCGGTGCCGGTGACCTTGCCGCCGAGGCGCAGTCCGCTTGCTCCCGACGAAACGATGCGGCCGCGGGGCGTCAGGTTGCCGTTCACGGTGCCGAATCCCGTGAGCGCGTGATCGGCCGCGATCACGGCGCCTCCGGCCGGCGGGTTGAGCGTCCCGCCGGAGAGCGTGACGCGCCCTACCATGGCGCTGTCGGCGTCGCGCAGCGTCACCGTCGCGCCGCCGAGCGTGAGCGTTCCGAGCATGTCGTATCCATCCGGGACGGTCATGCCGAGCGAGAGCGGAAGGCCGCCACTGGTCGAGATGTGGCCGGTAGTGTCGGTGCCCGAATGGATTCGCGACAGCATGTCGCCGGAGGCGGCGATGATTCCGTTGGCGACGGGGAGGATCGTGCCGCCGAGCGTCTTGCCATTCGAGAGCGTCATCCGACCGCGAACTTCGAACACACCGTCATGCTCCATCGCACCGCCCGAGCTGAGGAACAGTGTGCTTCCGGGCCACACGGTCGTGGTGCCCGCGCTCCCGTCGAGCGACAGCAGCGCGGAGTCGCGAACCGTTACGGTGCCGACGCCGGTGCCGGGCGCGGTCGCGGTGCCGCCGATCGCGAACTCGCCCGATACGTGTGCCAGTGTTCCCGCGTCCTCGATCACAACCGCGCCGCTCGAGCCGTTGAGTGTGGCGACGCGTAGGTCGCCCAGCTCCGCCTCGGCGCCGGAGCGCTGGTTGAACGCGCCGGTGCCTGCCTGCCCCACGACCAGCGACTTCTCCGTGTTGAGCGTGCTACCCACACCCACGAGATCGAGCGTGCCGTTGCCGCCGGCCAAATCGCCGATGACCGCGTTGAAGTCGTTGACGACGAGATCCGATCCGCCGAGCACGCGCATTACGGCCGACCCGGCATTCCCGACGCGAAGCGTGGGGAGCGTGTTCGAGCCGAGCGTGGACTGAGTTCCCGACAGCAGCTCGAGTGTGGGGGTCCCGGCAGTGCTGTTGAGTCGCAGGGCGCGACCCGACGTGCTAAGCGTGCCGCCCTTGACCTGCAGCAGTCCGCCGAGCAGGTCCAGCTCATTGGCGGGCTCGCCGAGGATGAGGTGCTTGGTGGTAAAGCGCCCTCCACTCTTCACAACCAGCCTCCCGAGCCCCCCCGCCACGTCATCGACGGTGATCGTCGAGTCGCCGACATTCACGGCTCCTCGCGAGTCCACCGTGAACGTCGCCGTGCCTTCGGCGCTGCCATCGATCTGGCTCGCAATCCTGAGATCGCCGCCGAGCGTGACGCGCGCGCTATCGAACGCGCTCTCACCGACCACCGTCATGGTCGCAGTTCCCAACGAGCCGCTCGCCATCTGGATCCCGCCGGCCAGGTCGAGCAACGCTCCGTTGCTGACATCGACCGTGGCGTCGCCCTTTCCCATCAACAGGTCTGTGTCCGCGTAGTCGACCTCGACCGTCGAACGGCGTATGAAGGGGCTCACGCCGCCGCCCGAGATGACGAGGGTTCCGATTCCACCTTGTGAGGCGAGTTGCGGTGGGACTCGGCCATAGAGCCGCGCGCCGCTGACGACCGACACCGTGCCCTCGCCCGACCGGCCGATCTGGAGTGACTCGGTGAAGTCAATCGAGTCGAGTGGGGCGGTGTAGGTGACGTTGGTCTCGGTACCGCTAAGGGTAAGCGTCCCGATGTTCTCGTGGCCGATGTAGAAGTTTCTGAGGACCGACAAGTCACCGAACGAGATCGTCGCGGCCGGCGTTGGGCCGGCGGCGACGTTGAATACCGCGAACACCGTGCCAACGGTGTGGGGAGTGGAAAAGCGAAGCGTCGGGCTTCCATCGCCAACCCCAAAGTGATCCGATTGCGGAACCGCCACACCAAACGTCGTCGTGTACGAGTTGTTGATGTCGAAATTGAGCCAGTCGGCCGCGGCCGGTACTTGCGCGGGGTTCCAGTTGGCCGCGGTGCCCGCAGTGCCGCCCGCGGCGTTGATCCATGAGAGGTTCGCGCTCCATGCGGACGCCGGCAGCGCCGTCACCGCGACGAGCCACGTGAGCAGCAAGCGCTTGAAAAAGTGTTGCATGATGTTCCTCCGAGAGTGGCGGTGGCGACGAGCGGCCAGCAAGGGGTGACGGCCACTTGGAGATGGCGTCGATTCGCGGTCGCAGCGGACACGCGATTTCGCGCGAGGTCGGAGGAGTCGCTATCGCCGGTTCTGCCGCGCCCGTGCCACGTGGAGCATCAGCGTTGGCGCCATGCCCCAGCGGCGACAGCGGACGAGGGCCGAGTCAGCGCTGCCGCTCGCGTGGGCCGGTCGAACCCACGACACCGCGCACTCCACGCACGCTCGCAACGGGTGGCGAGCCGGGACGAATGAGTCCGCGAGTGCCGCCGCCCGCTCGAGCGAGGCCCTCGCCTCGTTCGGCTCCGCGAGTCTTGGCGCCGCGAGTGCCGCCGAACCGAGCTCCAGGAGCCCCTCCACCTGCGAGAGCCGCGATCCAGACACGCGCGGGGTGAGCGCCGCCACCAGCGGTCGAAGCGACGTGGGATCGGGAGACGAGGCGCGTACCATGTCGCGCGTTGCGACGCGCAGCCGAAGCAGCGCCTCCTCGCGCGAGGGTGTCGCGGGCTTGCTCGGCGCGGAGGAAGCGCGCGTG
>JABFRW010000171.1 GCA_013140805.1 Candidatus Eisenbacteria bacterium | reverse complement strand
GTGCGGCCGCGCCGGCGCCCGCACCGTCCGCCGCGCCCCCGATCAAGAAGGTGGTGAAGAACGAAGTAGAGTGGCGCAAGCTGCTCTCCCCCGCGCAGTACCGGGTGCTGCGCGAGAAGGGCACCGAAATCGCGTTCACGGGCGCCTACTGGAACAACCACAAGAAGGGCGTGTACCGTTGCGCCGCGTGCGGACTCGAGCTGTTCGACTCGAGCACCAAGTTCGATTCGGGCACCGGCTGGCCGAGTTTCTGGAGTTCGATCAGCCGTCGTCAGGTGGCGGAGCTCGGCGACGACTCGCACGGCATGGTCCGTACCGAGGTCCAGTGCGCGCGTTGCGACGGCCACCTGGGTCACATCTTCGACGACGGCCCGGCCCCGACCGGGCTTCGCTATTGCATCAATTCGGCGGCGCTGGCCTTTTCCCCGGCGCGGTGAGCGCGCGTGGTGACGCGCGAAGCGCCGCGTCGCGCGTCACCGCACGTCTCATCACGGAGGAATCCCGATGTTTCAGCGCAAGGCGAGTGCCCGGTGGACCGGTGGGCTCAAGGACGGCAAGGGCCTGGTGAGCAGCGCGAGCGGCGTGCTGAAGGAGACGCCCTATTCCTTCACGACCCGATTCGACAATGAGCCCGGCACCAATCCCGAGGAACTGATTGCCGCCGCGCACGCCGGCTGCTTCTCGATGGCGCTGTCCGGAGTCCTCGGAGAGTCGAATCTGCGAGCCGACACGATCGATACCCTGGCGACCGTGACGATGGAAAAGACCGACGCCGGCTGGACGCTCACACGCGTGCTGCTCGACGTCACGGCTCGTGTTCCGGGCGCGAGCGCCGAGGCATTCGCCGAAGCGGCCGCCAAGGCCAAGGTCGGGTGCCCGATTTCGCGCGTGCTGCGAAGCGAAATCACGCTCGAC
Organism: Candidatus Eisenbacteria bacterium; assembly: GCA_013140805.1. NCBI lineage: Bacteria > Candidatus Eiseniibacteriota > Candidatus Eiseniibacteriota bacterium. The sequence goes on along the minus strand of JABFRW010000171.1, from coordinate 12,692 downwards.
GCGAAGCTCGCCTAGCAGTCGAGTTCAGCGAAAAAGGGCGGGCGCCCCCGAGGGACGCCCGCCCTTCGCATGTCCGACGACGCGACTACCGGTAGTGCGTCTTGATCGAGCCCCACGAGGTGCTGTGCGCCGGCGTGGGCGTGCAGTCGGTGGGAATCTTGCCGTTGTTGAAGTCGTCGAGCGTCTTCGACTTGATGCTGGTCGAGTTCGGCGTGAGGAAGCCCGAACCGACCGGCGGAATCACGAGGCTGCCGATCTGGGCGTCCGCGGCCGAGATCGTCGAGCTGACCGGGGAAGGATTCGCACCCATCGCCAGGTTGAGCTTCGCCGCGATCAGCTGCTTGGCCAGGATGATCAGGCCATTGCCCTGCGCCGCCTTGTTGAGAATGCTGAGCAGCTGGGTCTTGGTGTAGGAGACGCTGCCGAGCGTCAGCGAGGCGACCGGCCACGCATTCGAATGGTTCTTCCAGTAGCCCTGCGAAAACACGCAATCCGGATCCTTGGGCTTGGTGTCGCCCAGAATCGTCCCGGAGTAGTCGCTCACGTCGCCATTGGCGTCGCCGAGCGCATACATGCGCACGACGTACTGCGTGCCGGGCTCGAGCTCGTCGAAGTAGTCGGCACTCATGCCGGTCTCGTCGAACACGTCACCGAGTTCGACAATCTGGCTCTGGTTGGGAGCCAGCAGGTAGCTGTCGTTGCCGGGCTCGAAGTTCCAGGTCGCCGTGCCCCAGAACGAGCAGTAGTAGTAGGTCGAGTTCCAACCGCCGGTGTCGTAGTCGGACTTGCGCATCCAGTCGAGACCGAAGCCCGCCGGCATGCCGGACGCGCCCGCGTGAATGCGCACCGTCACCGAGTAGCGCGTGGTCTCGACCAGCTCGATGGTCGGGGTGTCATACGCCTGCGCGAGGGCGCTCGAGATCGGAGCACACCATGCGATCGCAGCGGCGACGAGCATGACTCGGAGTAACAATTTCATCGGCGGCCTTCCCGGTTGGCGGCGAATCACACCGCAGGCTGAGGATGTCGACCATGGATGTCCGAGCCGAGAATCGCGTGGCGGCCGGCCCCGTGGAGTTGCAGCTGGGACCAAGAATGCGCCGTCGGGCCCGGTTGCGACAAGGCCGAATTTCAGGCGTACACGGGAATCGAGCGTTGCAGGCGCCGTGGAACTCCAAAAAGAAGACCGGCCGCAGGCATCCATGCCCACGAGCCGGTCCGAGCCCAGCTGATCCCTGTGGGCCGCCGAGTTCGAAGAGCAGCCCGCGTGCCATGACTCCGAGGCCTGCGCTCTGCGGCGCTTGCGGGTCACCGCAAGGCCGTGTCAGTAAAGTCCCAAGCGCCTCCAGTCGGTCGATCGAACCGTGGCGTTGTTTCGCGTTTTCAAGGCGATCATGCCCGGATTGTTCGGCCGCTTCTCATCCGGGGCCGGCCAGTTCCGGCCATGAGTCGTGTCGGGACCCGGCCTCGAACCAGTCGAAAACCTGGCGGGCCGCGACGGCACCACCGGCCTCCGCAACCGGGATCGCGAGCAGCGCCGGGCGCACGACATCGCCGGCGGCCCACACTCCCTGGCGAGAGGTGCGCCCGCCGGCGGCGACTCGCACGAACCCCTCCCGGTCGAGCCTCAGCGCATCGCGGCACCATTCGGTGTTCGGAACCTGCCCGAGCTTGACCACCACGCCCGAGCACGAGTGCGACTCGACCGCGCCGTCGGAGCGCTTGAGCCGCACGCCCGAGACCTCGGTGTCGCCGAGCACCTCCAGCACGGTCACGTGCTCGCGCACCCGAATGCGCGGATCCTGCGCGACGCGAGCCACGAATCGCGCACGGGCGCGTGTCGCGGCGCGTTGCGCGATCAACACCTCGCAGCCCGAATCGCTCAGGATCAGCGCGTTTTCGTAGGCCGCATCGCCGCCACCCACCACCACCATCGAACGACCGGCGAAGCGCTCACGATCGCGCGTGGCCGAATCGGAGACACCGTGCCCCATCCATCGCTCGGCGCCGATCGCATCGAGGGGGCGGGCACGCAAGCCGGTCGCGATCACGATCGCGCGAGCGAGCTCGATCGCTCCCGAGTCGAGCTCGACTCCGAGCACCGGTTCGCACAGCCGCAGCGCACGCGCGCGCAGCCGCATCGGAACGCCTCGCTCGGCGAGCCGGTCCCGGGCGCGGTTCGCGAGCACCTCTCCCGCACCGTCCACCGCGGTCGAGAGCTGCGGCGGTTCGAAGTGAATGCGCCGCAGCTGGCCTCCCGACACCGCCGCTTGCTCGATCACTTGAACGTCCAGGTCGAGCGCATGCGCCCACAGCGCGGCCGAAACTCCCGCCGGGCCGCCGCCGATCACGAGCAGGTCGCTCATCGCGCACCGCTCATCGCACGTCCGCGCCGGGTGGGCCCGAGTCGATGCATTCCGCGACCTCCCAGAATGTCTTGACCGCGATCGGTGCCAGTCCGTGTCGCGCGGCGAGCCGCGACAAACAGGCGACGCGCTCGGCGCCGTCGTCCTGCGACAGATGGCCGGTGGCGCGCATCCGCACCTCCGCTGTCACGCCCTCGACTCGGCGCGGGGCGGCGCGACGCGCGGCCCGCAGCAGAAAGTCCCAGTCCTCCGAGTAGCGGAATCCTTCGTCGAAGCCACCCAGCGCGACGAAGCTTTCACGGCGCACCGCGAGGGCACTCGGCGCGACGAAGTCGTCGCGACCCATCACCTCGGCGTTCCAGTCGTGCGCGATGGTTCGAGCCTCCACGTCGACTCGACAGCCGTCGACGGCCACGCGTTCGTGAATCACCACGCTGTCCCGGAACGCGACCTCGACCGCCGGATCGATGAATGCCGCCGCCAGCCCGGTCAGATGCTCGGGATGCCAGCGATCGTCGTCGTCGAGAAACGCGAGCACCACGCCGCCCGCTTCGCGCGCGGCACGATTGCGGGCCGCCGCGACCCCGACTCCTCCGCTGCGCAGGACGCGAATCGCCAGGAGGGCGAGCGAGGGGTCGGCAGCGATCGCCCAAACGTCGCGCGACACGGACTCGGCCGGGGGCGGCGGTGAGGCGGACGTGTCGCGATCGTCGGCGATCAAGACCTCGAGCGGAGGGTGCGATTGCGCCGCGACCGAAGCGAGCGCATCGCGCAGCAGTTCGGGCCGATCGCGTGTCGCGATCACGACCGACACCGTGATCGGTTCATTCGCCACTCGCGCCTCAGGCGTCGCGCATCGAGGGGGCCGGCAGGAACGGCGCCCAGCGCGGCTCGGCGAGCACGCCGCGCAGGGTTCGCGTCTCGACCGTGCCGGGCTTTCGAATCCCTCGCATCTCCATGCACAGGTGTCGCGCCTCGATCACCACCGCCACTCCCTGGGGTGCCACGATGCGCTCGAGGTGGTCGGCGACCTGCGAGGTGAGTCGCTCCTGCAGCTGCAGCCGGCGAGCGTAAAGTTCGAGCAGCCGTCCCGCGGCGCTGATTCCGATCAGCCGCTCACCCGGCAGATAGGCGATGTGCGCGCGCCCGAAGAACGGCACCAGGTGATGCACGCACAGCGAGTGAAACGGCAGGTCGCGCACCACCACCAGGTCGGCCGGCGACCCGCGCTCGGCGCCGGGTCGAGGGAACGTCACGAGCTCGGGTTCGGCGGACCGATCATTCCCGGCCAGCACTTCCTCGTAAAGATCGGCGACCCGGGCGGGCGTCGCCGCCAGCTCGGGCTCGTCCGCAGCGTGTTGCCCGAGCGCCGTGAGGAGCTCCGCGATCGCACGTTCGACCGCGCGCCGATCGAAGCCGGACGGGGTGGACGCCATGAGGCCTCCGAAAAGCCGCACGGGCCGGTCCAGTGGACCGGCCCGTGAAAATGGAGCGGAAGAGGGGATTTGAACCCCCGACATCCACCTTGGCAAGGTGGCGCTCTACCGGGCTGAGCTACTTCCGCGTGCGGCGCAAATCGAGCGGGACGGAATATAGGCCGGACGCTCGCGCACGGTCAAGATCGGCACCTGGACTCGCGAACTCGCTCGGGAAGCTCGGGCCCCCGCTCCGTGCAGGCGGCGCGCCGGAAGCGCTATAACTCCCGCCATGTCGATCGTCGTTCAGAAGTACGGCGGCACCTCGGTAGACGGCCCCGAGCGCATCCGCGCGGTGGCCCGGCGCGTGGCCGCGGCGCGCCAGGCGGGCCACGATCTGATCGTCGTGGTGTCGGCGATGGGACACTCGACCGACGAGTTGATCCGGCTCGCGCACCAGGTCTCGGAACACCCGAACCGCCGCGAGCTCGACATGCTCGTCACCACCGGCGAGCGCGTCTCGATGGCGCTGCTGGCCATGGCGCTTCACGACCTCGAGGTTCCCGCGATCTCGTTCACCGGCTCGCAGAGCGGAATCCTCACTCACGGCCCGCACGCGAGCGCGCGCGTGCGCGAGGTACGCCCCGACCGCATTCGCGCGGCGCTCGAACAGGGACGCGTCGCGATCGTCGCAGGCTTTCAGGGCGTCGACCCCGAGACTCGCGAGATCACCACCCTCGGGCGCGGCGGCTCGGACACCACCGCCGTGGCGCTCGCCGCTGCGTTCGGCGCCGCGTGCGAGATCTGCACCGACGTCGACGGGGTGATGACCGCGGATCCACGCCTGGTCCCGGACGCGCGCGTGGTGCCGCAGCTCGGTTACCGCTCGTGCTCGACGCTCGCGCATCTCGGCGGCCGCGTGCTGCACGCGCGCTGCGTGGACCTGGCCGCACGCTCGAAGGTTCGACTGGTGGTTCGCTCATCGTTCACGGATCACCCCGGCACCCGCATCGAGGAGGATCGCGACATGGAATCACCCCGGATCGAAGCGATCGCGCATCGCGAGCCATGCTCGCTCGTGATCGCGGAGGGCAATGCCGGCGGACGCGGCGAAGCGCGCGGCATCCTGGAGTCGGTGGCCGAGACCTTCCCCGAACTGGAACTGGTGGCGCACGAGCAGGTCGACGCCACGCACGGCGTGATCGCGTGGATGGGAGAGCGGGCGGATGCCGAGTCCCTGGTGGCGCGCTTCCGCGAGCTGCGCGGCCCGGGCGGGGAATGGCGTGCGCGCGCCGAGCACGATGCCAGCTTCGTCTCGCTGGTCGGCCTCGGGCTCGGGGCAACTCAGGCTGCCGACGCCGAACGGGCCCTCGAGCGTGCCGGGGTTGCGATGCTGGCCCTGCGGGTCTCGGCATCCGCGCTCGTAATCCGGGTGGCCCCCGGGCGGGCTGCCGACGCGGTTCGCGCGCTCCACGCGGCGCTGATCGAGCTTTGACCCGCCGCGTCGTGTGCCGATAGCCTTCCAAGGCTCATCCGCACCCCGGGGTGCCCGGCCCGAGGGCGCAACGGGTCGCGTGCCCGATCGCTGCACGATTCCCCCACCTCGTCGCAGGAGTTGACCGTGGATTTTGGACTCACGCCCGAACAGCACGAGCTGGTCGCGGCGACTCTGGCATTCGCGCGAGAAGAGCTGGATCGCGACGTCGCCACGCTCGACTCGGAGGATCGTTTCGATCGCGATGCGTGGATGAAGTGCGCCGCGTTCGGGATCCAGGGGCTCCCGATTCCGACCGAGTACGGCGGCCAGGGCCGCGATCTGCTCAGCACCATCCTGGCGATGGAAGCGCTCGGCCGCGGATCTCGGGACAACGGGCTCGCGTTCAGCCTGAACGCTCAGATGTGGGCGTGCCAGATGCCGATCCTCGCCTACGGAAGCGAGGCGCAGAAGCGCGAGTGGCTGCCGAAGCTGGTCTCGGGCGCCGCGATCGGTGCGCATGCCATCACGGAACCGGGTGCCGGCTCCGACGTGTTCTCGCTCACCGCGCGCGCGGTGCGGGTGGGAACCGCAGGAGCAGCGGACGCCGGATATCGGCTGAGCGGCGCCAAGACCTTCAGTACCAATGCGCCGCTCGCCGACGTCGCGATCGCATTCGCCTACCTCGAGCGCGAAGGCAAGAGCAAGGCTCTGACGGCGTTCGTGGTACCGCGCGACACACCCGGAGTCTCATTCGGCAATCCGATCCACAAGATGGGACTGCGGACCTCACCCATGGGCGAAGTGATCTTCGCCGATGCGTTCGTGCCCGAGACCGCGCGACTGGGCCCCGAAGGCGGCGGCATGGCGGTCTTCAACTCGGCGATGGAATGGGAACGCGCCTGCATCTTCGCCGCCCACGTCGGCGCCATGGAGCGTTTGCTCGATGACAGCATTCGATATGCGCGCCAGAGACGGCAGTTCGGACAGCCGATCGCGAAGTTCGAATCGGTCGCGAACCGCATCGCGGACATGAAAGTGGCGCTTGAAGCCGCTCGCCTGCTCATCTACCGCGTCGGCTGGATGCACGGCCAGGGCAAGAGCACGGCGATGGAATCCGCGATCGCGAAACTGTTCGTGAGCGAGGCGCACGTTCGCGCGGCGCTCGATGCGCTGCAGCTGCACGGCGGCTACGGCTACATGCGCGAGTACCCGATCGAACGCGAAGTGCGCGACGCCCTGTCGGGAACGCTCTACTCGGGCACCTCGGAGATGCAGCGCAAGATCATCGCGCGGCTGCTCGGGCTGTGAGCCCGCGCGCCGCGCGGCCGAGGCGACTCGCGTGACGCCACGACTGCTGCCGGACCTGCTGACCGCCGCGGCCGCTCGCTTCCCCGACCGCGCCGCGATCGTCATGGACGGACAGCGCCTGACCTACGCGGAGCTCGAGGCACAATCGAACCAATTCGCGCGAGCACTCACCGCGCGCGGCGTGAAGCTCGGAGACCGCGTCGGACTCTGGCTGCCGAAGTCGCCCGCGGCGCTCGTCGCGCTCTGGGGTGCGATGAAAGCCGGCGCGGTCTACGTGCCCATCGACCCAGGCGCCCCGCCGGCACGAGCCGGACTCATCGCACGCGATTGCGAACTTGCGGCACTCGTGTCGCGACTCGATCGCCGCGCCGAGCTCGAGCAAGCGCTCGCGGACGGACCGTCGCTGCGCGCCATCTGGCTTGCCGACGCAACCGCGGCCGAGGCTCCGTCCGAGCTCGATGTCGCCGGAACTCCACTCCGAGCCTGGGCCTCGCTGGCCACCGAGGATTCGAGTCCGCCGCCGAACCCCGCATCGCCCGACGATCTGGCCTACATCCTCTACACCTCGGGTTCGACCGGCGAACCCAAGGGCGTCATGCACTCGCACCGGAGTGGGCTCGCGTTTCCGACCTGGGCGGCGGCGGCTTTCGGGCTCACGCACGAGGACCGCATCTCGAACCATGCGCCGCTCCACTTCGATCTCTCGACCTTCGACGTGTTCGCGACCGCCACCGCGGGTGCCTGCGTCTACCCGGTCTCCGCGAAGCTCGCTTCGTTTCCGGCCGCGATCGCCAAGCTCTACGCGAAGGAGCGCCTCACGGTGTGGTACGAAACGCCGAGTTCGCTCGCGCTGATGATGGGTCGCGGTGGGCTCGCGAGTCTCGATCTCTCCGCGGTGCGCGTGCTGCTGTTCGCGGGCGAGGTCATGCCGCCCAAGCATCTGCGCGAGCTCATGCAGCTGATGCCCGGAGCGCGCTTCGCGAACCTCTACGGTCCGACCGAGACCAACGTCTGCACCTGCTACGAGGCATCGAGCCTGCCGATCGGGGACTCGAGCCTGCCGATCGGCACGCCGAGCTGCGGCGATCGGGCCCATGTGCTCGACGAGCAAAGGCAGCCCTGCGCCCCGGGGACCCCCGGTGAGCTGTGGGTGAGCGGCCCGACTCTGATGCGTGGTTACTGGGGCCGCGCGGAACTCACCGCCCGCACGCTCGCAGAGATCGAGTCGCCGGCGGGCCCGGTGCGCACCTATCGCACCGGCGACCTGGTGCGCGAACGTGAGGACGGCAAGCTCGAGTTCCTGGGGCGCCGCGATCACCAGATCAAGACGCGCGGTTACCGGGTGGAGCTGGGCGAAATCGAAACCGCGCTGCTGTCGCACGCGGACGTCGCGGAGGCGATTGCGCTCGCGATTCCCGACGACGAGGTCACCAATCGACTCAAGGCGCTGGTGGTGCTCCGCCCCGCGACGACGCTTGACGAGGCTACGCTCAAACAGCACTGTGCCCGCTCGTTGCCGCGCTACATGGTGCCGGAGTGGATCGAGTTCCGTTCCGAGTTCCCCCGCACCAGCAGCGGAAAGATCGACCGGCGGTCGCTCGCCGGCGCCTGAGCCGAAACTCTCCGAGGACCCCACGATGTCCGACGTCGCGATCGAAGCTGCGATCCGCAATTTCCTGCTCGAGGAGATTCTCTACGACCGCCAGCTCAAGTCCCTCGAGCCGGATGAGAACCTGATCGAGAACGGCCTCATGGACTCGCTCGCGATTCTCAAGGTGGTCGGATTCTGCGAAGAGACGTTCGGCATCGCGATTCCCGACCATGAAGTGCTGCCCGACAACATGGAAAGTGTGCGGGCGATCGCGGCACTGGTCGAAAAGGTGCGCGCGGCGAAGTAGCGGATCCGCGCGAGTCGCCGGGTGGCGGAGTCGCGCAGCTACCCCGCGCTCTTCACGGTCTCCAGGGTCTTCATGCGCCCGGCACCGACCCGCGCCAGCGCCTCGACATACAGCCGATCGTAGCCCTCGGCACTGCGGCGCCATGAGAAGTCCCGGCTCATGCCGTTGGCGCGCAGTTGCCCCCACAGGTGGGGCTGGCGGTAGACCGTGAACGCGCGCCGCAGGGCCGCCACCATGTCGGCGGATTCGTAGTTCTGGAACACGAATCCGGTTCCCGCACGGGTCGCGGGATCGAAGTCCTCGACGGTGTCGGCAAGCCCGCCGGTCGCGCGAACCACCGGCACCGTGCCGTAGCGCAGGCTGTACATCTGGTTGAGCCCACAGGGTTCGTAGCGCGACGGCATCAGGAACAGATCCGCGCCGGCCTCGATTGCATGGGCGAATCGTTCGTCGAAGCCGGTGCGGAAGCTGAAGCGCTCGGGGCTCTCCGAGACGAGCCGCGTGAACAGGTCCTGATAGCGTGCCTGGCCGCTGCCGAGCACCACGAATCGCGCCTCGAGCTTCTGAAGCTCCGCGGCCGCGGCCTCGATCAGATCGAAGCCCTTCTGATCGACGAGTCGCGACACCATGCCGACCACCGGCCAGTCGGGCTGCGGCGGGAATCCGCATTCGGTCAGCAGCGCGGTGCGATTTTTCCACTTGCCGGCCATGTTCGCGCGGTCGTAGGGGTGCGAGAGCCAGCGATCGCGGGCCGGATCCCAGTAGGCGTCGTCGATGCCATTGAGAATGCCGCGCAGATCGAGCTGGCGGCGCTCCAGCACGCCCTCGAGTCCGAATCCGAACTCGTCGCTCGAGCGGATCTCCTCGGCGTAGCGCGGACTGACGGTCGAGATCATGTCGGCGAACAGCAGGCCGACCTTCATGAAGTTCACGCGCCCCCAGAACTCGAACGGGCCGCCCGGGTAGAAGTGCTCGCGGCCGAATCCGGCCAGTGCCAGTACCCACGGATCCTGCAGGCCCTGGTAGCCGAGATTGTGAATCGTGAACACCGAGGCGGCACCGGCGAACGTCTCGCTGCCTGCCTCGTGAGTGCGGAGAAAACAGGGGATCCAGCCGGCCTGATGATCGTGCGCATGAACGATCTGATAGCGGCCGCCGAGCTGGCGCAACCCCTCGAGCGCCGCGCGACAGAAGAACAGATAGCGCTCGCCGTTGTCCGGGTAACCCTCGCCGCTCACCGGATCGTTGTAGATGCCGGATCGCTGGAAGAATCGCCGCTCTCCGGCGTGCGACACCCGCAGCACCCTCAGCCCCTGCGGCGCAGGAGCCTCGGGGCCGGTCGGCAGCAGCAGGTCGAATTCGGCGCGCTCGACGCCCATGCCCCACGGAAGGTCGGCGGCTCCGATCGAGCGCCACACCCAGCCCGGCACTTCGCGGTGGCCCTCGTAGCCGGGCAGCACCACGGTGACGCGATGCCCGCGACGCACCTGTTCGGCGGCCAGTGACGCCACCATGTCGGCGAGCCCGCCGACCTTGGCGAGCGGCGCATACTCCGAGGTGATGTGGGCGATCGAGAGCGCGGGCGTCTTCATGCGGCCCTTCTCGCTGCCGCCAGCGGAAGCAGGACGAGCGTCACACCGTCAACGCGATCTCGCGCAGGAATTGCGCGGCGTCTTCGGGCGGGGTCGGATTGATGTAGAAGCCTGAGCCGATTTCGAAGCCGGCCACCCGCGTGAGCTTGGGCATGATTTCGATGTGCCAGTGATAGTGCTCGGCATCGCCGTCGGCGACCGGTGCGGTATGGATCACGAAATTGAACGGCGGACGCTCGAGCGCCAGATTCAGTCGCTGCAGCGTCTCCTTGAGGATCGTGGCGAGATCGATCATTTCCGATGGATCGGAGATCTGCTGATAGGCGGCATCGTGACGGCGCGGCAGGATCCAGGTCTCGAACGGGAAGCGCGGAGCGAACGGAGCGAGCGCGACGAAGCGCTCGTTCATGAGCACCACGCGGCGGCCGAGTCCCTCCGAGGTCTCCTGCGCGACGATGTCGCAGAACACACAGCGTTCCTTGAGCTCGTAGTAGCGGCGCGCCCCGTCGAGCTCTTCCTGCAACTGCTTCGGAATGATCGGCAGCGCGATGAGCTGCGTGTGCGTGTGCTCGAGGGTGGCGCCGGCGGTGCCCCCGTGGTTCTTGAAGATCAGCACGTAGCGCAGCCGCTTGTCGCGATGCAGGTCGATCATGCGCACGCGATAGGCATCCAGCACCTCGGCGATGTGGGCGACCGGCAGGTCGGCGAGATCCTTCGAGTGGTCGGGGGTTTCGATCACCACTTCGTGCGCCCCGATGCCGCTCATCTTGTCGTAGAGCCCCTCGCCGCGCCGATCGAGCGAGCCTTCGACCTGCAGTGCTGGGAACTTGTTCGGAACCACGCGCACGTCCCACCCGCCGCTGTTCGACGGGCCGCCGCGCGGCCGCACCGCATGCACCTCGGGGGGCGTCTTGTCCTCGTGACCGGGACAGAACGGGCAGAACCCCGAGGAGGTCGTGGGCTGCGGTGGCGCGAAGTTGGTGGGGCGGCGGCTGCGTTCGGTCGAGATGATGACCCAGCGTCCGACCACCGGGTCCTTGCGAAGCTCGGGCATGGGCCTCCCTGTCCGGCTGAGGTGTGCGCGTCGTCGAGTCCGTGACGCGAGTCGCGGCGGAGTCTAGGGAGCGTCGCGAAGTGCGGTCAAGGCTTGCGTCGTGTCGCGGCGTGGACCTGGCGCCACAGGTTCTCGTCGGCCGCCAGCAGCTCGCGCGCACGACGCGACATCGCGATGCGAGCAGTCGCCAGGAACTTCTCGAGTTCGTGCTCGACGGTTCGCTCGCCGTCCCACCAGGCGAATGAGACGACGCGTTTGGGAGCGAAGCGACCGCCGCCGAACAGGTTCGCTCCCACACCGATCGCAGCGCCGGTCGGCAGCAGCGTGCCGATTCCGGTCTTCACGTGCGCGCCAAGGATCGAACCCACCTTGTTCGAGCCGGTCGCGAGTTCGCGCTCTCCGACCCACACCTTGACCTCGCCGTAGTTGTTCTTGAGGTCGCTGGTGGTGGTGAGCGCGCCCAGGTTCACCCACTCGCCGATCACGCTGTGCCCGACGAAGCCGTGGTGTCGCTTGTTCGCGTAGCCCTGCCAGATGCAGGCGTCGACTTCGCCGGCGATGCGGCACTGGGGACCGAAGGTCGAGTTCCCCACGACGCCGCCGAGGATCTGCGTGCCGTCGCCGATCGCGCAGGGCCCGATCACCAGGCTGTGCGACTGGATGACCGCCCGCGCCCCGATCCGGATCGGACCGGCGCGTGCGTCGAGTACCGTCAGCGCCTCGATGCGCGCACCGGCCGCGATCGAGATGCGCTGCGGCTCGAGCATCACGGCCGTCGCGTGCACCTCGCCCGCGATCGAGCCCGGCTCGTCGAGGTCGCGCGCAAGGGCGATCGGGTTGTGCTCGATCAGATCCCATGCGAAGCGCAGGACCGGGGCTTCGACTGCGAAGGTCGGGATGCCGAGCGAAAGCAGGAAGCGCTCGAAGTCGCCACGCCCCAATCCTCCGGTGAGCGCCGACCACGGCGCGCGCGCCGCCACCACGCGATCGTGCGCCAGCCACACCGCCGGCGTGCGCCCGCCACGCACCTGATCGAGCCACGCCCCCGGCAACGCCACGGCATTCACCGCCAGCACCTCGTCCGAGTCTGCGGGACGCGCAGTCACCGCGGGGCCTGCCCATGCGGCCGCCACCGCGGCACGTGCCTCGAGTGCCGCGAGCGGCAATCGCGCTTGCTCCATCCAGCGCGATGCCAGCGTCCCGGCACCGAATGCGAGCGCCGGTGTCGGAAGCGCATCGGTGAGCGGCTGCAGATCGGCCCACCGGGCATCCTCGAACACGATCAGACCGCGGATCAAGCACACCTCCGAAGGCGCGTCATCGCGTGCTCGGCGCGGGTTCGCGAACACGGAACGCGTCGCCGAAGCCGGTCGCGATCGCGCGCCGGCGCAGGCTGTCGGCTGCCGCGCCACTCAGACATTCGATCGTCTTGACCGCGTGACGTCCCTTGCCGGGGGTGACCTCCAGCCGTACGAGCAACAGCGACTCCGCGGTCTCTCGCAACACGCGGGCGCGCGCGGCCTCGACCGGGGCGGCGATCTGAACGCGCCAGCACTCGGTCGGCGGCGGCGCAGCGGTGCGC